>NZ_JBPGWU010000002.1:0-66946 GCF_056754895.1 Leifsonia sp. KNZ13-11D | reverse complement strand
CAATCGAGGATCCGGTCGAGCAGCTGATGGACGGCGTCGAGCAGATCGAAGTGAACGAATCTAACGGCGCGCAGGCAGGCTTCGCCGCGATCCTCGAGAAGATCGTCCGGGCCGACCCGGACCTGGTCGTGGTCGGCGAGGTCCGCGACCGCGATACAGCCCGCCTGGCCGCGCAACTCGCCGACATGGGGAAGCTCGTTCTCTCGACCATCCACGCCACCGACGGCGTCGCGGCGCTACGCCGATTCGTCAAACTTGCTGAGGCCGAACCGCTCTCAATGCTCGACGGGGTTCGCGGCGTCGTCTCTCAGCGTCTCGTCCGGACCCTCAACCGCACCGGAGGTCAGCGGCGCTACTCGGGGATGCGATCGGTGCACGAAATCTTCACAAAGACCGACAGCTTCATCGACGCCATGATCGAGGGCCGCTCGAGCACGCAGCTGCACGCGGTCGCCGACGCCAACTCCACGAAGTTCGCCACCAACTTGGACCAGCTCATCGCTGAGGGTGTCACAGACCAGGCCGAAGCCGTCCGCATCCTCGGGATCGAGGCTCGCTGATGACGACATTCACCGCTGCCGACGTCGCTGAACTAGTCGACCGATACGGAGCTGAGGGTTGCTCCGATATCCACCTCACCCCACACCGCGGGGTTCTGACGGTCAAGTACAAGCAGACCACCGCCATCCCCGAGATCCCGCAGCTGGATCCCCGCTCGATTGACGCCTTCGCTGAGTCGCTCTTTGAGCACCATCGCGAAGGCGGCTGGACGCCCGCCACCTGGCAGGCCTTCGCCTCGATCGATCAAGCGCGCGACTACCGCGCTCGTGCCACGTTCAAGCGCACCGTCCACGGCACCGCAGCAACCCTGCGAATCATCCCTCGCACCATTCCCACTGCCGCGCAGCTCGGGCTGCCGCGGAAGGTCGTCCAGCTTGCACACCGCCCCTCCGGATTCATCGGCATCGCCGGACCAACCGGTTCGGGTAAGAGCAGCACGATGGCGGCCTGCCTTGCTGACCTCATGAACACGGTCGACTCGCACGTCTACATGCTCGAAGACCCGGCCGAGTTCCTGCATTTCCCCACCCGGGGACTGGTGACGCAACGTGAGCTCGGCACGCACTTCCGCAGCTACGAGGACGGCATCAAGGACGCCAAGGGCTCCCACCCGCGGGTGATCGTCATTGGCGAGATCCGCGACGGTGAGGTCGCGCAGGCCGCGCTGGATGCGGCGCTCTCCGGACACCTGGTGATCAGCACCCTTCACGCAAGCTCGGTCGAAGACGCGATCGCAGCGATGATCTCCTTCTATCCCGCCGACAAGCAGCACCTGGCTCGCACCCAGCTTGCTCAGGCCCTGCAGGCGATCGTCGTCCAGTCGCTCGTCCGCAAAGACGGGGAGAACGTCGCTCCGGACGAGATGCAGATGGCGCTCGTGCAGGAGGTAGCCATCAACGACCGCGAGCTGGAAGGCACCATCCGTGGCGACGCCACGGGCGGCGGTGCACTCCACCACGTGCGCAGCTACCTCCGCAGTGCCGGCCGCCGCGCCGGAAACGTGCCGTTCGAGGACTCCCTCGCGCACCTCGTGCGCAACGGCAAGGTGACCCGAGAAACCGCCGCCGCCACCCTCCGAGACCCCAAGGCGCTCACCGAAGCACTCAACATGCCCGTCCGCACCGACCTGGAGGCGTAATGTCCGACATCAACTTCCTCGAGGAAGCACCCGCCGCGGCTGCGGAACTGACCCCAGCTCCACAAGCGAAGGCGAAGCCTGCGAAAGCCGTCGCGCTGTACCGGTCTACACGCGAAGAGATCGCAGAGACCCTGGAAGACGTCGAGTCGCTGCTCCGCGCCGGAGAATCTGAGTACGGCACGGTAAACACCCTCTCGCGCGTCTACGCGGGTTCCACGGTCGGCGAAGCCTACGGCCGAATGGCGGAGCGGATCGCCGAGGGCGTGAGTCTCACGGATGCGTTCAACAACGAGGAGAACGTCTTCCCGCGCGTTGCACGCGACCTACTCATCGCAGGCGTCAACCAGCAGATTCTCTGGCGGAACCTGCGCCGCTCGGCCGAGCTGATCCGCAACAACTCCAACCTGACCGCCGAACTCCGCGTCAAGCTCGGCGGACCGATCAGCCTGGCGATCCTCACGGTGATCATCATCGTGGTCTCGGTCAACCTCGCCTTCAGCAACCCTGCGTCGCTCGGGCCCAGCGCTGCCGTAGTGGCCACCATGATGATGAACGGTACGAAGGTGCTCGGCATCCTCGCCGGCATCGCGCTCGTCGGCGGCGTGGCGGCGATGACCTGGTACAACAAAACCGGCAAGAAGAACCCGCGAACTCGGCTGAAGCTCGACCGACTCATCTTGAGCGCTCCGAAGCGCAAGCGGGCCAAGCTGCGCCAGCTGCTGAGCAAAGTCACCATCCACGACGCGGCGGCGAAGTTCTGCGAGGTCCTCGCGTCCAGCCTCGACGCCAGCATGGACGAGCCGGAGGCGCTCCGCACGGCCGCCCGGGCAACCGGCAACGAGGCGATCATTCTCCACGTCGACGAGCACATTCAGCGGATCTATGACGGTGTCGAAGACCTCGCCGGCGTCGCCGCGTCGCCCTATTTCCCAAAGATCCTGGCTCACCGGCTCACGCTGCAGCCGGGAGCCCTTGAGCGGATCACGGTTCTGCAGGAGCTCAGCGTCGCCTACGGCAAGAAGGCGCAGAACGCGTCGACGGAACTGGCGAACCGCCTCGGCCGCAAGGTGGAGGACTTCTCGCTGTTCTTCGGCGTCGCGACGGTGTTCATGCTGATGACGCCGATGGCGATCTCGCTCCAGGACATGGGGAGCATGACCGGACATGTTTGAGCTGATCCCGGGGCAACCCGTGACTGCCACGACGGCGTTGACCGTGGGGCTACTTGCCATCGCTGCCGTGGACGCGCGCACCCGCACTATCCCAAACCTGAGCATCCTCGCGCTTGGAACGGCCGTCGTCGCTGCCAGCGCGTTCGACCACCTCAACTCGACTCAGTGGGTTACCGGCGCTGCATGCGGTGCGCTGGCCTTCGTCTTCTACCTCGAGCGCGCTGTCGCTGACGATGCCGCCGGGCGCACACCTGTGGGCGCTGGCGACATCAAGCTCATCGGCGTTCCGATTGGGGTCTTCGGAATGGCCAGCCCGCTCTTGGCCGCGGTCGTGTTCCTGCTCGGCTTCATCTTCCATTCCGTCATCGCCCAGCTCACCCGCGGAGTCCACAACGCGGATGAGGAGAACACCGCTCACGGTCCCGCCTTGGCGGCGGCCGCGATCGTCGGGCTGACGATCCTCACCCACGGAACCGGGGAGGTGGCCGCCTAGGGCAATCGGACCCGACGTACCCCGGACAAGCAACCCTCAACACAAACCACGCACCACTAACCCAAAGGAGAAATCATGCCCGCAGGTGGCATCAAAGAATGGCTTACCACGAACGCTGGCTGGATCGCGACCGTCGCAATCTTCGGCGTCATCATGGTCGGCGTCCTGATCGGCCTCAACACGTCGAACTCCGGCGGCATCGGTAGCACCGTGCAGAGCGCCCAGACGATCTACAAGACCAACCACGGCAGCTACGGCACCGCCGACCAGCTCACCGCTGCCGGCGTCCTGACCGTCCCCGATGGCACGAAGGTCTCCGTCGCTGTCAGCGGCGACGGGGCCGCGTTCTGCGCCGTCGCGGTCGCGGACGGTGGCAAGCCGATGTGGACCTACTCGGGAGCAACCCGCTCCGCCGACACCATCCCCACCGTCGCGGGCGTCACCTGCCCGGCGGCGCCGTAACAGAACCCGTCCCGGGGGCCGGCTCGTCCGAGCCGGCCCCCTCACCCGGAGGACTCCCGTGCCCGTAAATCTGCTCCCCAACGCCAGCAAGCCCCTCCGGCGACTTCTAGCCGGCGAGAAGGGCAGCATCCGCGACTCTCTCGCGGCCGTCATCGTGCTCACCGTGGTGGCCACCCTGATCGCCACCACGACTCCGGCGGCCGCCGGAGTCGTGACCGCAACCGGAAGCGTCTCCGAGCGCCTCTCAGCGATCTCGGCGCTCGTCGACGACAAACGCCCGAGCATCACCTGGGGCACCGCCACGAGCCCGGACCTGCGCACCGTCACTCTGCCCTCCGGCACCATCGCGAAAGTCGCACTCTGGGCGACAACGCAGCCCGGCGGCGTCACTTACGAGGCCCTCACGGCCCGAGACCGCGCCGACACGACAGCAACCTGCACCACCGTCGTCAACGTCGCGGACGGTCGCTGCTTGCACGCGTCCCTCTTCCGCGCCGACGACGTCACAACCCTCGTCCCTGCACCCATCATCCGCATGGACCCGAGCCTGCAGACGCCCATCGGCTCCGTCGACCCCGCCGTTCAAGCCTCCCCGCTCCCCGCCGCGACCGGCACCGTACTGGCGACGGCCACCCCGAGCGCCGCTCGCATCTGGCGCTACCTCATTCATGCCGGATCAGTTCAGACAAGCGCCGAGCTGCGCCTCCTGCAGAGCGGCAAAACACTCGCCACTATCCCGATCAGCGCAGACGGGGCCAACTACATCGGCACGATTGCGGTCAGCGCGGGCGGACCCGTCACCCTCGTGGTGAGCGACGGTGCCGCAGTCACCGACACCATCCTCATCTACGACGCAGGAGCAGCCTCATGATTCGTCAACGACTCAGAGGGAAACGCGGAGATCTCCGCGTCACCATCGTCCTCGGCGTGGCCGCCATCACCGGCCTCTACGTCATGACCACGATCGTTACCAACAACGCTGCCGTGACCGAACAGGCCGCCCTGACGGTGCAGCTCGGCCAGGCGCTCGAGAACCGAGCGCAGGCCTACGCCGCATCGCTGGACAGCAACCTCAGCGGCAGCAGCGTCCCTCCGACCGGTCGCCAATGCGGAACCAACCCCGCCGTGTGCACCAGCATCGTCTCCGACGAGCTCAACGCCGCGGGCACCAGCCGCACCCTTCGCGTTCAGGCAGACCAGGTCGACGGCGGCCTCATCATGACCCGCGACGTCGTCATCCAGGCCACCAAGGCCTCACACATCAGCGCTCTCGACGCCAAAGGGCACCCGACCTGGGTGACGGTAGATGGCGAGACCCCCTTCACGATCTGGGGAGTCGCCGCCGGGCAGACCACTAAGGTCACCGAAGACCAGATGAAGGGGCCGCAGTCGGGCACCACGTGGGTCACGGCCAGCGCCCGCAACGGGGTGGACAGCGCGGGCCAACCCTGGGTCTACGGAGCGAACACCGCCTGCCAGGCGGGAACCGGTGCAGCCTCCACCACTCCAGTCAGCGCAGCCGGACTCACCTCGCCGACCGATGTTCGCACGGTCATCGCGACCACCGACACCGCCTTCCTCCTTGACGCCACCGGCACCGCATACGGGTACGGCAACAACACTCAGGGCCAGCTGGGGCTGGGACGCTCCGGCGACCAGGTATGCGCACCCGAGGCGATCAAGAACCACAAGTTCATCGCCATCACCACTGCCGGCGGCTCGAGCTTCGCCATTGACACCTCGCATCGACTGTGGGCCTGGGGCCTAGGAACGGCGGGTCAGCTCGGCGATGGCGCAAAGCTCTCCTACAACGCACCTCAACAGGTCGCCGCGAGCACCCGCTTCACCGCCGTCGCGACGAGCGGCGCGAGTACTTGGGCCTTGGACGTCCAGGGGCGTGTCTGGAGCTGGGGCGACAACACATACGGCCAGCTCGGCACCGGTACCACCACCCCGACGCCCACCGCCACTCGCATCCCAGCCACCACGACGTTCACACAGATCAGCGCCGGAGCGACAGCCTTCTACGGCATCGACCCCAGCGGCCAGCTCTGGGCTGCCGGGAACAACGCCAACGGGGCGCTTGGAGACGGCACCACGACGAACAGGCCGACGCCAGTGAAGGTGGCGGCCGGGACGATCTTCGTACAGGTCTCCGGCGGCCAGGGCCGCGCCTTCGCGATCGACAGCACCGGGCGTCTCCTCGCCTGGGGGGCAGGATCTTCCGGCGCTCTCGGAACGGGCGACACCAGCAACAAGACAGCACCAACCCCCGTAGACGCGGGCAGCGCCAAGTTCCGCAGCGTCCAGACCACTGTCGACGCGAACGTCACCGCAGCCGTGGACACCGACGGCATGCTGTGGGCGATCGGCACCAATGGCAGCGGCCTCTGGCCGACCACGCTGAGCGGCAGCGCCGCCAGCGCTCAACGGATGCCCCGCCCCACCGGATTCACACCCCCCAGCTGGAAGTAGAGGAAGGCACCATGCGCAAATTCATCTCACACCGGCTCCGGCTCCTGGAGGGCTCCAGAGGAGACGCTGCCGGCAGCATCAAGGAATTGGTGGTCAACGCCCCGATCCGCGCCGCCCTCATCGCTGCAGCGATCGCAGCGACCATCGTCGTGGTCACCCTCAACTCCATCCTCAGCAACTCAGCCACAGCCTCCGTGCGTCTCAATGTTGGGGATATCGAGTTCAAGCAGGACGTCCGCGCGTCGACACTCGTACACGGGTACGGATCGGACCGAGTCGCGCTGCTCTCCACAACGGGCGGGAACTGCTCGGTCAAGCAGTGGTACACCACCACCTCGAACGGTGTCACGACGCTGCGCTCGACCGCGGCGACCGTGAGCGGAGAGTGCAGCCCGTCGAGTCCGATCGACCCATCGCCCACACAGTCAGAGCTGCGCGTCGACCAGCTGCAGTCCGCCCCGATCGTCTATGAAAACCTCGGAGGCCGAACCATCACCTTCGACGCGACCGGTAACCCCACACTGTCCTCTGGTTCGCGGCCCGCAAACGTCACGGACGCAGACTGGAACGACCTGCGCCCCTACCTGATTCGCATCGACGTCAAGAGCGCCGACGAGGACCTCGCCAAGTTCTCGCGCCAGGGAGTCTTCACCGGCACTACCGCAATCGTCAACGCGCCAGCCGCAGGCGAGATTCGCTTCGTACCGCCCACGAGCCCGATCCCCACCCCGTCCGACCTGCGCATCACTAGCATCGTCCGATCACAGACCCTGGGCACCACCTACTCAGGTGCAAGGGAAGGTGTGAGCGTCACGTTCACCGGCGGCGTATGCGACGCGATGCCCACGAACCTCAACCTCACCTACACCACCTCGTCGCCCGCCGGTGTGCCGCCGGTCAACGTCGTGACGGCGCGCACCCTCACCGGCGCGGCCTCCACCATCGACCTCGCCGGCGTGCCCAACGGCAGCAGCGGGACCGTCACCCTCACCGCCGCTTGCGGGACCGGCAGCGCGACGAGCACGGCAAGCGCCAACTACCACCAGGACGTCCCGCCGTCGCTCCTGACGGTCAAGCAGGGAGCGAACGACTGGACACACTCCCTCAGCTGGACGGCAGTGTCGAGCCTGCCCACCACCTTCCAGCTAGGCCTCGCATCCACCAAAGTCCCGAGCGTAGGAGGTGCTGTGATCGCGACCACGACAGCTCTCACCTATGACGTGCAGTGGACGCAGGGCTGGACCTACGGAGCCGACGCCAACTACTACTTGACGGCGCTGGTCAACAATGACGGCGCAGCCTCCACCCCCGCCGTCATCACGACGCCATGGCCGACCACGCCGGCGGGCGCCAACATGACCTACACGCGCACCGGCTACAACGGCAACTACGCATCGGGCAACGTGAAATGGAACTTCACCGGCACCTGCCCGGCGGGGACGACGCTGCAGGCGTCTCAGCTGGAGAACCACGCGGGCACCACCAGCAAGACCTACAACAACGCCATCCAATACCAGGGCCCGTTCACGAACAACCTCACCCAGGTCAACTGGGGTCCCTCGTACGCGATGCAGGGCTACCCCTACGGCATGGGCCTGCAGACACGCTGCGCGTCGCCCAACGGTCTCTACAGCCCTGTCGTGCAGGTGCAGTCAAAGGAGTGGATCACGCCGATGGCGCAGCCCGGTGCGCCGGTGTGGAACGCGTACAACATCTACACCTACACCGCCCCGATCTACTGGACGCACTCGACGTGCAACGCCCCCAGCGGCTGCTCGTCGCTCGCGGTGAACTACATCACCTACTGCGCCGCCGGATCGAACCTGAACTCGAACGGCTGGATGTCCACCGACTGGGGCGGCGGCCAATATTGGCACAACTTTGGGTTCGGGGACTACTGGCAGCTGCCCAACGCGGTCGCCCGCAACGTGACGTACACCAACGCCCAGTACAACTGCGCGACCCCGTGGGGATACGTCAGCCCTATGAGTCCGATCGGCGCCGGCGTGACAGTGACGGTGTACCCGTGAGCGCGCACCGGAAGGGGTTGTCGCCGCGGCCGAAAGCCTTCGCCGCGGCAGGTGTTGCGGTCGCCGTCGTGGCGGCCGCGGCCGCGGGCCTCTACTTCGGCGTGGGTGCGCTGACCGCCCAATCCGCGGCGGAGCGCGTGTACGCGCAGCACCACCCGGTGGGGGAGACGGAGGAGACGCGTGCTGCAGCCGAGCTCAAGGTGAAGCAGGAGGCCGCAGCCGCGGAGAAGAAACGGGAGGAAGCCAACGCAAAGTCGGCTCAGACCCCCGATGCGGTCTACACGCCGCCTCCGCAGCCGCAGGTAGCTGCCAACCGCACGATGCCGGCGGGCGCAGCGGATCCGACGTCGCGGGCCCGGTCGACAACGAGCCTGTTCGCCGACTCCTTCGCGAAGGAGCTGCTTATGGCTCGCGCGATGGTGAGCGGATCTGCGGCGCAGCCCGTGGCGGCGACGATCGCTCCCGACGGATGCATGGAGACGTGGGTACGTGAGCACGTTCACGACTACGACGGACGGTCTGCGTTCGGCGTTTCGATGGTGTGCGGGAGACAGGTCGCGTTGATCGCCGGCGCTGGCGGCATCGACGAGAAGATCCTGCTCTTCGGCTCTGCTCAGAAGGACGGCCCATCGGATGTGCGGCAGCTGCTCCTGGCGTCGACCGCCACGGAGGTGTCGTTCGCGTCCGCTTCGACGGAGGACGGACGAACCGTGGTGATGATCGCGGCCGTCGCTTCCTGACCCCAGCAGCAGAGAACCCCGCGAGCCAATGGCTCGCGGGGTTCTCTTTGGGGGCGGCACCTGCCAAGGGGGATAGGCGAGGTGCCGTGCGCTACTTGCGCGGCGCAGCCTAGATGCAAGCGTAGACCGACAGGCCCCAGCCGTCGTCGGTGCTGAAGGTGCTGTAGGTGTACGGGTAACCGACGTTGATGCTGATGGCGCCGCCGCTCGAGGTGGTCTGCGAGTACTTGAACGCTCCGTCACAGCCTGGCGTGTACGCGCCACCGGCGTTGACGTGCGGCGTGTGGTCGACCGGCGGGGGAGTGTAGCCGCCACCACCGCCACCACCGGAGGACCCGCCACCACCTGTGGAGCCGCCACCACCTGTGGAGCCACCTCCGCCCGTCGAGCCACCGCCGCCGCCTCCCGAGCCGCCGCCCCCACCGCCCCGAGGGGTGGGGTGCGTCACGCCCGTACTCGGGTCGGTGTAGGAAGCCTGCCCGGCACGCGCGGCCGCCTCAGCAGCGGCCTGCGCGGCCGCGGCCGCTTCCGCAGCCACGGTGGCGTCATGCGATTCGTGAACCGCCTTGGCCTTGGCGAGGAAGTCCAGGAGCAGCGGTGCCGGGCTCTTGCCCTCCTGCACCGCCTTCTGGGCGGAGGCCGCAGCGTTGGTGAGCGCGTCCTTCTGGCCCTGGCCAGCCTTGGCGAGGGCGGTGATCACGCCCTTCGCGTCGACGTCGAGCGCGGGAATTGCTGCCGCGTCGGCCGACTTGTCGAGGCCGGTCACCATCTGGGCGAGCGCTCGGTTCGCGGTCTTCACTTGGGCGACGATCCCGGGACCGCCCTTCAGAGTGTTCTCTGCCGCACCAGCCTGCCCGTCGACGAGTGCGGTCAGACGCGCCGTCTCCTTCTGCAGCTGCTCCGTTGTGGAGGTCGGCGTGCCCGCCGGATGCGGATCCTGGACAGGCTTTCCGGCCTTGAACCCCGCGTACATCTTCAACTGGTCCAGCTGCACGGCCAACGCCTTGATCTGGGCGTCCGGCAGGTACTGACCGGCCTTCGCCTGGTCGTGGATCTGGGTGAGCTGCTTCTGCAGTTCGCCGGCAGACGCGACGGCGGCCGCGAAGTCCTTCTGAGCCTTCACGTCCTGGCGGTACTGGGTGACCGCTTTGATCCGTGCGGCCTGGTACGCCGCGTCTGCGTCGGAGTGCTGCGCGGTGCTGACGCCCGCCGGGATGCCGATCGCGGCCGCGGCGATGACGACGGCGGCGCCGGCACCGGCGGCAATCGCCGTTGCCCGATGCGACGTCGCCCACGTCCAGAGTCTGTTGATGCCCCGCGGTGGGGCGCTATCGGTGGTGCTTTCAGTGCTCAAGGTTGTTCCCCCTTGGTTAGGTTAGAGCGCTCGGCGCTCACGGATACGCCCAGGCAGGGCGACGTGATCTGTTGAGACCGAGGTGTTCACTGCTCACACTCGGCCCGGTGTCGGGGTGCGTAAGGCTCACTCGGCGTCGATGTCGGCCTCCTCCTGGTGGGCTGCCTCCTGGTCGCAAACCGTGTGCTCTTCGTAGAGCCACGCCGTTGCCGGTATGCCTCCCACCAGACGTTGGGTGACTGTTACCTCGGCGCCGCACTGCGCGCACTTTCGGGTACCGGCGCGCTGTTTGCCATGGGACCCCACCGGGCGGATATCCCTGACGGCAGGGTCGTCGATGAAGCGCGTTCGGACGGCGGAGCAGGTAGCCGCGGCCACCGCCTCAGCGGGCGCGAGCGCCGGGGCTGGATCAGCAGGGGGAGCCTCCACGGGCGGGTCGGACATGCAGACCGCCCATTTGTCGCGGTCTAGCTCAACGGTCTCGCCGCCGCGGCGGATCTTGATCGTTGAGGTTGTGGCCGACAGGTACTTCCCCTCAACCAGCTCGGAGGCCCAGCCATCGCGTGTCGGGAAGTAGTGAACCAGCTGGATGGCTCCTCCGCGCCCCGGCAGAGGGTCGGCGATCTTCATGTGCGTGTGTGCTGTCATCCGCGGTGACCCCTTCCTTTCGTTAGGTCGTGGTTTCTGTAGACCAATAACCGAAACCGTAGACCAATAACTCGAATGGTGTCAACGTTTTTGGTCTACGGATATACTCGCGTCATGCCACGGCCACCGAAGAAGGACGACGAGCGCCTCTCCGTCGATAACCATGTGCGGATGAGCGCTGTGCAGCAGGCGTTCCTCGAGCGAGCCGCGGCCCGCGCCGGGGAGAAGCCGTCACCGTTTTTGCGTACGGCGGGACTGTCTCGCGCGAGCGAAGTCTTGGGGGAGCCGATCCCAGGAGAAGGCACCACAGACGAAGCGGCAACCGAGACCTGAGTCTCGGAGTCCGCGAACGCGACCGGACTCGAGTACGCCGTCAGAATGATTCGAGAGCAGACCGGGAGAGCTGCTCATCTCTCAGGGGGAAGACCACGTGCAACCGTTGACAGGTTCGCTGTTCAAGGCAGGCTCGATCATCGCTGCCATCTCGCTGCTGCTCGTAACAGGAGTAATCGCCGCAGCTCCCGCGAGTGCAGACACGGGAGTGTTCCCGGTTGGCAACAATCCCGCGTCGGTGGCGTACTCGCCTGATGGCTCAGCCGCGTATGTCGCCAACGACCTCGACGCCGAGAATCCGGGCAGCGTGTCGGTGATCAATCCGAACACCGGACTGGTTGCAGCCACCGTTCCGGTGGGGATCAACCCTCACGGCGTGAGTGTGAGCAAGAGCGGCGCCAAGGTGTACGTGGCCAACTACAGCAGCCACACCGTCTCGGTGATAGACGCCGGCGCCAAGACGGTCACTGCAACCATCACCGGGTTCAAGTATCCCGAGCGGATCGCACTCACCGCTGATGGTTCGACCGCCTACGTGAGCAACGGCTCGCCGGGGACCACTCAGCAGGGCACCAAGACGGTGTCCGTGGTGAACCTGAGCAGCAACACCATCACCGCCAGCATCCCGGTGGGGGAGTGGCCCACGGCGCTGGCACTGTCGCCTGACGGCACTCAGCTCTACGCGCTCAACCACGTGGACTCCACCATCTCGGTGATCAGCACGGCGAGCAACACGGTCACTGGCACGATCACGTTGCCCTGGTATCCGCAGGACGTGAAGTTCTCTCCAGATGGGAGTAAGGCATACGTCTCGGAGCAGGGCGCGTCCAGCAACTCCTACACCGCCTCGCTGTCGGTGATCGATGTGGCCCGCGCTCAGGTGATCCAGACTGTCAGCTACGCCCCTGCCACCTACTTCCCGACTCCCAACGGCGGAGCCGACCGCGGACAGCTGGCGCTGACACCGGACGGCCAGTACGCCTACATCACCAACCTGGTCGCTGGCACCGTTTCGGTGATCAACCTGGGCACGATGAAGGAGGGCACTCCGCTTGCCGCCGGCAAGTATCCTCGGGACATCGCCATCTCACCGGCTGGGAATGCGGCGCTGGTCACCAACGGGGGCTCCGCATCGGTGACTCGACTCCCATTGGTCTCCACCGCGCTACCGACGACCGCGCGAGTCAGCGGAGGGGATCGCTTCACCACGGCGGTGAGCATCTCCCAGCAGTCCTACCCCGGTACCGCGCCAGTGGTGTACGTCGCCTCCGGTCTCGGCTACCCCGACGCCCTCGGCGCCGGCCCTGCCGCGGTCAAGCAGGGCGGGCCGCTGCTGCTCACCACAAGCTGGTCCCTTCCAGACGCCACTGCAGCGGAGATCCAGCGACTCCAGCCCAGCCAGATCGTCGTGGTGGGCGGGCCGAACAGCGTGAGCGACAACGTGTATCGAGCACTGTCCAAGCTGGCTCCGTCGATCACACGCATCACCGGAGGGGACCGTTTCGCCACCAACAAGGCCCTGCTCTCCTACGCGTTCCCTGGCAACAACGACACCGTGTACGTCGCCTCGGGCTTGAACTTCCCCGACGCGCTGTCCGCCTCCGCTATCTCCGGGTCCACCGGTTCACCGGTGGTGCTGATCAACACCAACCTGTCTCACGTCGATGCGGAGACGATGAGCCTGATCCGCTCGATGGCTCCGTTCAACATCGTCACCGCGGGAGGAGGTACCAGCATGCCGCCCTACCTGGTCAACGATCTGCGCAGCATCGCCAATGTGACCGAGAACGACGGCGCTGACCGCTTCGCCACCTCGCAGCTGCTCAACGAGGGCAAGTACAGCGCAGCGAACCCGCCCAAGAACGTGTATCTGGCCAACGGACTGAACTTCCCTGACGCGCTGGCGGGTGGAGCGCTGGCGGCGAAGGAGGGGGCGTCGCTGTTCACGGTCCCGGGATGGTGCGTCCCGCAGCGGACGTTGGCCGACATTCAGAGCTGGGGCATCAAGAACGTCACGCTGCTGGGCGGCAACGCCTCGCTGACCTCCGAGGCGGCAAATCTGGTCGCCTGCGGCGCGAGCATCGGTGGTGCGGCATCCGGAGCGGTGCCCGTCCCGGACAAGCCGTCACAGGCCGCCTACGCGGGCATGAACAGCTACTACATGCCCTTCTCCCAGTGCCCCGACCCGGTCCAGTTCGCCGCTCACGATCCCGGACCCCAGGGCAACGCCTACGAGTCCTACGACTTCAGCTTCCCCTGGACCTACGACCTGAACGGAACCTACTTCCGATTCTTCTACTGCTTCAGCGGGTTCTGAATTTGCGCCTGCCCAGCTGACACCGAGCTGCGCAAGAAGTGACGCCCGGTGCCGTTGGGCACCGGGCGTCTGCGCTGGGGTAGCGGTGAGGGTGCTTAGCCCTGCGGAGAGTCTTCTCTCCGCGCCGGGTTGGCACGTCGTGCGGCACGCTCGGCTCGCTCGGCTTCTATCCGGGCTCGTTCGTCGGCGGTCAGGACGTGGTCACGAGTGACGTCCACAATCGTCTCCAACCGCAGTCTAAGGATGGCGTCTGCCTGCTCATCGTTGACGCCTAGGGCAGCTCGGAGGGCAGACCGGCACGCCTCGACGTTCGGGGCGCGACGGATGAGCGTGGTGGTGTCCTGGAGCTGTTCGAACGCCTTCAAGTAGGCGTCCAGGTTCTGAAGGGTGTCCTCAATGCTCTCGCCGGTCACGACGTTGCGCAGCACGCCCGAGTTGTCAGCGATCTTCTCGATAGTGAACATCGTTGTGTCCTTTCGTGGTGGTCCGGGTTGTGGCTGTTCAGTACGGGAGCGGCTCGTCGGAAGGAGGCAGGTTCCACCGGCCCCATGGCTCCTCGTCGGGCGCCGCGCTTCCTTCTGGGCCGCCCGGTTTATCGCCGGAGGACTGCGTACGGGTGATCTGAGCGGTGGCGTAGCGCAGCGACGGGCCGATCTCATCGATCTCGAGCTCGATGCTGGTGCGCTTCTCGCCTTCCTTCGTCTCGTAGGAGCGCTGCTTCAGGCGGCCCTGCGCGATGACGCGCGACCCCTTGGTCAGCGAACCGGCGACGTGCTCCGCGAACTCGCGCCAGACGCTGGCGCGGAGGAACAGAGCCTCGCCGTCCTTCCACTCGTTCGCCTGACGGTCGAACGTGCGAGGGGTGGACGCGATGGTGAAGTTGGCGACAGCCAGCCCGTTCTGCGTGTAGCGCAGCTCGGGATCGGCGGTGAGGTTCCCCACCACAGTGATGACGGTCTCGCCGGCCATCAGGCAATCCTCGTCACGGAGTTAGCGGCTTTGAACGGCATTCTGATTGTCATGCTGTTGTTCCCTTCTTGGTGGTGCGTCGCGAGACGCGGGTCTTCTCGAGGGTGGCCTCCAGTGCGAAATTGACGCCGGTGCCGCGGGCCGCCACAGCCCCTCGTGCGGGGAGTGAGGTGTCGGCGATCGAGTCCTTTCGCCCGATGTAGATGCCCGCTCGCGGCGATGCGGCGACGACGGAGCGATCACGCGAAGTGCGTTCGCTCCAGGGTTCCCCGTAGACGATCAGCGCGAACACGGTGATGGGGATGATGACCGAGGCGGCCAAGCTGCCGAACTGGAGAACTACTGCTACTAGAGCCACCGGAATCCCCAACCAAAGGGGCCAGGTCGCAGCCAGCGTGGCGATGATGCCCGGTTTCAGGGGATTGAGCACCGCAATGGCTGCGACGCCGATCCACAGTGCGACACCGAGGATGAGTATCCGCTTCCTGCTCGCGACCACCCAGTTCAGCATTGAGCCTCGATCGGGCGCTCGAGCATGTGCTGGATCATGTAGGTGCGCTCCTCCAGGTTGGTCATCCTGTTCTCACGCTTGACTTGCCAGCCTTGGTCCCTGAGCTGCTCTAGATCCGCGTTCATCTGAGCCAGGGCGGCCGCTTCCGCTCTCTGAGCGTCCGCGTCGACGGGGGTGAGGGGGATTGGTTCGGTGCAGCGAGCGAGTCTTTCGACCTCGCGCCGCCGTGCCGTCATTGGCATCCGTCGCACTGCAGAAAGTCCATCGGGTCGATGGGCACTTGGTAGCCGCCGACGCTGTCGGACTGAGTGTCTGGGCTGACTGCCGGGCTCGGTGGCACCGACGAGCGGGGGTCTTCTTCCACGAATGATCCTTCCGGTACTGAGCGCGCTGTGCCGCTCACTACCTAGATGGGCCGAGCGCGCAGTCGCATTGGACGCTGTCCGTTACGCCTCCGTTCGAGCTCGGTGCGCGCTCGGCCCATCTAGGTAATGAGGGCAGCTGAGTCGGGGCCTCCACCCCCGGCTCAGCTGGCCTCGATACCGACCTGTGGAGGAGACGGGAATGAACGGCAATGCACGGCTGACACGGCCACAGCAGAAGACCCAACGTGACGAGGCGGCCCAGTGGTAAGCAACCCTTCCGCCTCAGCGTGGGTGACCTGCCCCCACTGCGAGGAATACGTTCCGAACGGCGCCTTCTGCTCCTTCTGCAGCTTGCCGCTGGGCGGCACCCTCAGCGATCTCTTCCCCGAAGCGGGCCGAGTTGCCACCCACGCGGAACCACTCGCCCTTCCCCCAACGGTGGCACCCGAAACAGCCGCCGAGCTGGCACGCCAGGTGATTGAGGAGCGTCCCGCCGAAGTCGCTGCACAGCCTCCGGCCGGAGGAAAGCGGCTCTCACTGCTGCGTCGACGCTCCGAGAAGAACAGTGTGCCTGCAGCATCGGCGCACGGAGAGCCGGAGCTACCTGCCGTCCCACCGCTGGCATCGGCCGAGACCGTTCAAGTAGATCCCGGACTGCTCTCGCGCGTGCAGCCGCTGGCACCCGCGCCGCCGCTCATCATTGCGGCCGGACCCGAGGATGTCGCCGCAGCCCGCACCGCTGACGAGGACCTCGACGATGGCTTCGACGAGCGCACGATGCTACGCCCGCCCCGCATTGCACACGTCAAAACCCGCCGGTATCTCCAGTTCAGCACCGGTCTGCGGGTGCCAGTTACGGGCGAAGGGGTGGTGGGGCGCGCCCCCCACGTCGAGGACTCCGTCACGCGCGTCGTACAGATCGCCGATCTGGGGCGCGAGCTCTCGCGGACTCATTTCGCGTTCGGACTCGATGGCGACGGCGTGTGGGTGATGGACCGATCCTCGGCCAACGGAACCTGGGCGGTCAATTGGGCCGGCGTCCCGGCCGGGCAGCTGATCCCGGAGACGCGCTACACCCTGGCCCCCGGGGATGTCTTCGAGTGCGGCGGTATCCAGATCACTCTCCGTGTCGACGGAGAAGCCGGATGAGCTGCCTATCACCCACCGTCGGTGGGTGTCGGCGCACGTCGGCCGACTGCACTTTTCACCTCTCCTCAACCACAACCTAGAAAGGACCACCCATGCTGCACCATCTCGTTCGTCTCGAAAGCGCAATCCTTGTCCACACGGACAATTCCGACCAGAACCCCTTCGACGGCGTCAAGCCGTCGATGGACTTCTTCGGCGGTGCGTTCAAAGGCACCTGGCAGTGGTGGCTCGGCGGCGCCTGGGGCGCTTGCATCGTCGCCTCCGCGTTCATCGTGATCATCTCGCTTCTTCACCTGCGTCACATCAATAGCGAGGACAACCCGCAGAAGAAGTCGAAGGGACGCAACAAGGTCATCGGCGCCTTCATCACGGCGGGCGCCCTCACACTGGTTCCGACGCTGTTCGCCGGCATGATCTTCTTCGCGAACGCGGGCAAGGCATGACCAGTCCTACGACGCCACGAAAGGGTCGGCGCATCTGGTGGCTCATCGGCGTAGCGGTGGCCCTCGTGGTCGCCGTAACGGCCGGGATTCTGATCGGCCAGGCAGGCAAGGCCCCAGAGGCGGCCCCTCGAGCGACCCGTACACCGTCGAGCCCGACGCCCGCGGCAACTGCCGCCCCCGATGCGTCCGCCGCTCGCGGATGTCTCCTCGGCACACCGCCAACGGCCGTCATGTTCAACAAGCTTCGGGCGGAAAAGAACTTCACTCCCGTCGGCGCTGTCGAGTTCCTTGGGGCCTACCAGCAGCTGTCCACTTACTCCGACCCCGGAATGGCGGTCGGAGCACGTGACGCATTGATTGCGGCAAGCGCCGGCAACGTCCTTGAGCGGGCGACAGCACTGCCGAGCGTGGGTAACCCCTTCGGCGACGAATCATCGCATGCGTTCTCGCTCTACACCGCCCGCTACGTGATCGAGTCAGCCAAGCCCGACCAGGTCGTCGTCGCCCTCACCGGGTACCTGCTGAAGGACGGGCAACCGTCGAGCACGGACGGCCAGCACGGGATCCGCGGCGGGGGATTGTTCACCCTCACCCCGACTGACGACGGTTGGCAGCTCGTCAACGGGGCCACTGTCGACGCGGCCGCGGTTGAGCGTACCGGCAGCCCGTTCTCTGGAGGCTGCTGATGGCCGCCGACAACAGCTGCGGGCCCTTTCAGTGGGTGTGCGACACGGGCTCGAACATCGGAGACGCAATCGGCGGGTTCATCCCCGAACCCGTCAAGGCGATCACCGGTGGAATCCAGTTCGCGGCCAACCCGCCCGGATGGATCATCGAGCAGTTTCAGAACGCCATCCAGTTCCTCGCCGGAGGGCTGATTCCTTGGGTGCTCAACGCGCTGAAGCCCGACTTCTCCGCGCGCTGGTTCCTCCAGTCGTACGCGCTGTCGTTTGGGCTTTCGTTGCTAGTCCTTGCTGTTATCAGCCTCTTCGTGGTGTTCGAGCGCAAGAGCGGTAAAAGCTCTGGTCGGACGGTGATCGATACCTTCGGAATCGCGATGCCAGCCTTCCTCATTGGTACGGCATTCGGTCCTGCGATCGGTATCGCTACCTCCACTCTGATTACGTCCCTGGTCAGTTGGCTGGCCCAGTGGGGAGTGTCCTCGAGCACGGTCGACTTCTACTCGAACCTCGCTCACTCCTTCAGCAAGCTGGACGTCGTCGGATCCGGCATCGGGTACTTCATGGGCGGATTCCTGCTCCTGGCGATGATCGTCACGCTCGTCGCCGTGGTGCTCATGCTGATGGTGCAGCTGGCGATGCAGTACCTGATGGGCGCGATCATCCCGCTCGGCTACGTCTGGATCGTGCACCCTGCTACACGGAAGTTCGGGTGGAAGGGCCCGATCATCTTCTCCGGGATCGCCATTTCGCACGTGCTCCTGTTCCTGCTCCTCGGCATCGCCTACAAGGCGGTCAACGCGAACATCGCGAGCATCGAGTCGGACGCAACCAACCCTCTCCAAGCACCGCAGACCTTCGTCAAACTCGGACTGACCGTGCTGATGATGGGTATCGCCGCGCTGGCCCCCGCCGCACTGTGGCGCCTGGCTCGATTCACTAACCCGGCCGGCGGCGGTGGCACAACCCGCGACGGGGGCGTGTCTGCGCCGAACCCGAACAACATCCCGGCACCCCAAGGGTCCAGCTCGCCCGCGCGAACCGCTCAACAATCGCCGGGCGGAGCCTCTGGCGAGCCGATCCCTGCGGCCGGCCCCGCGGCCGCCAAGGGCGGCGGTGCCGCAGCGAGCCCGGCTTCAGGCGGCGCGGCAGCGTCCGCCGGCAGCGCAGGAGGAGCGGCAACGGGCGCGGGCGGAGCCCTCGGCGGCGCCGGGGGTGCGCTCGGCGGCGCTGGGGGCGCGCTCGGCGGCGCTGCCAGTGGTGCCGGTGCCGCGGCAGGCGGAGCGGGCGCGATGGCCGGGGCGGGGGCGGCAGCCTCCGCAACCGGTGTGGGGGCCGCCGTTGGCGTGCCGATGCTGCTTGCCGCGGGCGCTCGGGCCGTTGCCGCTGGCTTTCAGAAGCTGGAGGCGCACGCGAATCAGATCGGCGAAGCCGGAGACGAGAGGGACTGATCAATGGCACGGACCGGAGTTCTTGGCGGCGAGTCGACATCTCGCGGCTTCCTCGGCGGCAACGTCGGCAAGGGCCGCCTTTGGACGCTCGCAATCGCCGGCGTCGCCGCTTTCATCGTCGCGCTGCTTTTCATGCCCTGGGGATTTCTTATCGGGATCCTCCTGGTGGCGGCCGCGTGGGTAGCAACCATGTCCACCCGGAACGGCTCCCTCCTTTCCCGGGTGGTGCGCAGGGCTGCCTGGCGGGGCAAGGTGAAGAACGGCTACGACCACTTCATCCCCTACATTCCCGAGATGTGGGAGGAGTTCACCGAGGCCTACAACACCGCCAAGGGT
Source organism: Leifsonia sp. KNZ13-11D (assembly GCF_056754895.1). Classification (NCBI taxonomy): domain Bacteria; kingdom Bacillati; phylum Actinomycetota; class Actinomycetes; order Micrococcales; family Microbacteriaceae; genus Leifsonia; species Leifsonia sp. KNZ13-11D. Next base: position 47,319 of record NZ_JBPGWU010000002.1, on the reverse strand, counting down.
CGCCGCCAGCGACGGGCGGCGCTGCTTCAGTTGCGGGCCATGCGCGATGTCCCGGACGGGATGGACGGGTTTTCGTGGCTGCGATCCCGCCGCCGTCAGCCGGGTATCCAACTTCACGAGCCTGACGGTGCTGAGAGCTACCTGGCGGTCACTTTCGCCACGGCCGGACAGGTCGAAGGGCTCGACGGGGAGCCCGTCTACGACTACGCGTCCGCCGCGGCGGGACGCTTTGCCGCTGGCTTCGGCTCCCGGCAGTCTCTTGCGCAACGCATCCAGTACGTCTCTCACGTTCAGCACGCCGATTCCGCGCTCCACGCGTCCTGGCTCCGAAGCCGACTCGATGATGAGACGGTCACCATCGACGGGGTCGTCCGTTCGCGTGTCCCGCGTATCCTCGCCGTCTCCTACCGGCAGCTCCTGACGAAGTACACCGCTTCATCACCCGTCCAGCATCGGTACATCACCATCAGCTGGCCGCTGTCGCCTCGCTTTCGTGCCCGCGCCGCCCGCCGCGGCGAAGGCCGTGAGGGCTGGGTTGTCTTGATGGACGATGAGATCCGCAGCATCCAAGCCGACCTTCTCGCTGCGGGATTCAAGAACGTCACCGCTCTCACCGCCCTGCAGACTGCCGCGGTGTTCCGGCACCTTCAGTTGCCGCAGTACGACATCGCCCGCATCGACGACCTGTCCGCCTACAGCGGCTGGCTCCCCTCGAAGGACGAGTGGTCGTACACCACCTACTCTGCGGAGCTCGACGGTGAGCTGGCCGTCTCCTTGGCGCGTACAGCGCGAATCACGGCCGAGCACGTCGAGACGGGTGAACGCGGAGTGTTCTGGCATGACGCACTGCTCACCAGGATGACCCGCCCGGTCGTGCGCACGATCTCCTTCCACATTGAGGTCACTTCGCAGCAGGAAGCCCGCAAGGCGGCCGCCGCGGACTTCACCTCGGATGAAGCGGACCGGCTCCGCGCGGTCAAGAAGGGCGAGCTGGTCGACGCGGCGACGAACGTCGGGCAGCGCGCCTCAGCCCGCCGCCTCGGCGATCTTGAACCGGGAACCGGTATCCATGGCGCGAACTGGGTCGGGTACATCACCATCCACGCTGCGAACAAGACAGCGATGGTCGACGCCACGGAAGCCATCGAGGACGCCGCCGGCCAAGCCGGAATCGATCACCTCGAGTGGATCGACTCCCTGCACGCCACCGCGAACGCGACCACTTGGCCCACCGGCCGCGGCATCACCCCAACCCCCCGTTCGACCGACGCGCGCGTGCGCGACGTCCTGGCCGGCACCGGACCGAAGGAAGCGCTGTGACCGACACCCGAGAAACCCCGATCGACCTCGACATCGACCGTCTGACCTCTCCATCAATGGAAATGATCCTGCTGGCCGATGCCCCGCATGAGCCTCAAGGCTGGGAACGAGAGCAGGGTTGGTTCAAGAGAATGCTCGGCTTCGGCCGGGTCGCAGTGCAGGGGGCGCCGTCGACGACTCGGCAGACGGAGATCCTCAACCTTGCGCTGACCGCAGCCCCCACCTCGACAGAGGGGATCCTGATCGGCCAGGACGGACTCACCTGGTCGATGGTCGCCCACGACCCCGTAACCGCGTACCTGCTCGGCATCGTTGATTCCCCCAATGTCGCCGTGCTCGGAGCTGTCGGTTCCGGCAAATCATCTCTCATCAAATGCGTCTACCTCCTGCGCCCACTGCTGCTGAAGAACACCCGGTTCGTCGTCGTCGATTACAAGCCGGGCAGCGTGGACGAGAACCCCAACGGCGAACAGGTTCTCTACGGCGAATATCAGCCCGTCGCCAAGACTGCAGGCGTCAATCCGATCCGGTTCTCGCTGGATGGGTTCGGCTCGCGTATCAACCTGCTGGACCCTGCGCTGCTCGCCGCGGGAAACTCCGGCGGCTCGCTCGCGATCCTCTCGAACGCGTGCCAGCTGCTGAACGATGGCACCCCGCTGACCGCCATTGAGCGCAAGATGCTACGCCAGGCGCTTGCCGACGTTGTCACGTCACGCGGCGACAGGGCGCAGCTGATGGATCTGATCGCCGAACTCGAATACTTCGCCCCCGCCGACAACCTGCGAGCGAATGTGGCCGAGGCGTACGCGTTGGCGGCCGCGACTGTCGGCGCGCTCCTCGAGCGGCTAATCGTGGAGTTCCCGGGCCTGTTCGACGGACCTACCAGCGAGGACGTGAGGCTCGACGAGAAGCTCACCGTCTTCGACATCAACGGGCTTCCGGAAGACGGCCCGTTGATCTCGATCGTGATGATGGTGATCAACGTCTGGGTGCTCGGAACGATTCGTCGCTCCCGTGTGGCCGGTCAGAAGATCGTCACTTACTTCATCGTCGACGAGGGGTGGTTTCTCGTCGGCGGCCCGATGGGCAAGATCATCCGCTCCAACGCCAAGCTCTCCCGCGGTCTCGGACTGTGCCTTGTTGTCGGATTGCACCACGTCAACGACATTCCGCCGGATGACCCCGCGATCGCGTTCATCAAAGAGGCCGGAACCCTGCACCTGTACCGGCAAGAGCGGCGCGACGACGCGGAGGCCGTTGAGCGGATCACCGGCCTGCAGCCGGGTGCCGCGCAGACCCTGATGACGTTGGAGAAGGGACACCACTACCTCAAGCGCGGGCAGAAGGCAGAGATTCACGTCCGCCATCTGCGCTCCAAGCTCGAGGAGACGCTCACCAACACCGACGGTGGCCTCGTCGGTGACGAGAAGCGACGGACCGCCGCATGAGCGCTCGTCGGCGCGTCATCGTCGTGCTCGCCTTCGCGATCGCCGCGGCGTTGACAGGATGCACCCAGCCCGCCACCACGACACCGACCGTCGCTCCCACCGTCGACGTCGAGGGCTGGACTCCCGCCGCTGTGACCCCCGCCCCTGACGCTTCCGCGGCCGACCAGGTCGCCGTCGCCTTCATGCAGGCGTTTGTTGCCACGAGCCGTTCTCCTGGTGAGTGGCTCGACGGAATCGCGCCGTACCTGTCCTCCTACGCTCGCACCGCCTACGCGGACACGAACCCGAACCTCATCCCGGCTCGTCACGTCATCGGGCCGGCCGAGATCATTTCGACATCCGACGTCGCCGCACAGGTGCGCATCCCCACCGACGCAGGCACATATCTCGTCCAGCTCGCACGCACCGACCCGGCCGGCGGCTGGGAGGTCGACCGGGCCATCGCGCCGGGAGCCGAGCAGTGAAGATCCTCACCATCCTCGCCGTCCCGGCAATCGTTGGCGCAATGATCGTCGCTCTCCTCTTCTCCGGTGGCGCCGCATCGGCGTGCGGCCCCCAGGCCGGTGCCTCCGTCGATGTGGCCAGCGTCCAGGCGGAGCCTGTCGCCGGGTACGCACACGATCGGCTGGTGAACGCGGCCCTCATCATGAATGCGGCCGCCGCGCTCGGCATGGACCGCACCGCGCAGACCATCGGAGTGATGACCGCGATGGGCGAGTCCGGGCTGCGGAACCTCGGCTACGGAGACGATCTGGCCGTCGTTACCAATCCCGACGGATCTCTCACCTGCTCGCTCGGCCTGTTCCAGCAGCAGTGGTGCCTTGGCACCTGGGGGACCAAAGCCGAAGTGATGGACCCCACCCACGCCGCGACGACGTTCTTCCAGCGTCTCGCCGGTGTCGCCGGTTGGCAGGACCTCGAACCGACTATCGCTGCCCACAAAGTGCAGGGAAATGCCGATCCCTTCTTCTACCGCGCTTACTGGGCGCCCGCAGTGCAGGTTGTCGCGGTCCTCAGCGGAACCAACGCCGCGGGGTGCGCGGTCTCAGGCGACGCTGTCGCCCTCTCCAACGAGCTCCTGGCCGCGCAGAAGGCGGGCACGTTCACCGACAAGGCCGAGCCCGGATTGATCGACGCAGAGATCGCGCCGATCGCGTCAGGCAAGGTCACGGCGAGCTGCCACATCGATGTCCGCGTGCTGCAGCTCCTGGTGGCAGCACTGCACAAGTTCAAAACGATCGGGATCAGCGACCTCAACCGCCCCTGCATCGGCTCCAAGCAGAACTGCCAGTTCTCCGCGCACTGCTTCGACCCCTCCACAGCGGTCGACTTCTACATGGCCGGCGGGCACACGCTCACCGGCGCGAACCAGCCGTCGATCGATCTGATCACGTTCATCGGCCCGATCATTCCCGCCGGGTCCCAGGTCGGCCAGTCCGACTGCCGCGCCAACGCTGGGACCAGCCTGTCTTTACCCGGAATCAAGCAAATCGCCGACACGTGCAACCACGTCCATGTCGACTTCCAGCGCACAACCGCCGAGCTGGTCCTCCCCGCCGGCTGAAAGGAACAACAGATGGTTCAAACAATCGCCGCGTCCCCCTCCTCGGCGTGGGCGCTGTCCGTGCTCACCTCCACCTCCTGGCTTGGTGCCGCAGTCGCCGTCGTCGGCATCCTTGCCGCCGCCGTTCAGACGATCCTCCTGGTCAGGATCCTCGGCTCGCAGCGAACCAGCACTCCAAACGGACCCGACGGCGACGTTAGCCGTCGAACCGAGCACACGCGCCGCCGCCTGCGTCTCGCCCTCATCTGGGCCGCCGCCGGGGCTATTTGGGCCGTCGTGATGACCGTTCTCTCCCGGCCGGAGCTGATCCCCTACGCTGTCGCCTCGGTCGGTGCCGCCGCGTCTGTCATCGCCATCGTCGCCGGCACCTCCCGCGCCCGGGGGACGCGCTCCTTCAACGGAATGAAGCTGCGCACGGTCATCGTCACGGCCGCAATCACAGCTGTCGTCGCCATCGGCCTGCTCTTCCTCGTCCCGCAAGCCAACAGCTGGTTCGGCGGAGTCACCGACCCGCAGCCAGCCAGCTGCGACAACGCAACTGCCTGCCCGCCCCCGGCCTGACCGCCGCCCACGAGAGGGAACTCCCATGTCCAGCGAAACCCGCGCCAAGATCGATTTCACGCTCGGCGGACTGATCATTCTCGCCAGCGCCCACATCGCGCTCGTCCTCACGGGCTCCGGTGTCCCCATCACCAACCCGCTCCGCAGCCTGATCGTGCTGCTTTCCCTCGTCATCGGGAAGCCGCTCCCGCACGGTGTCACCCTCGGATCGTTGCCGGCATTCGTGACGGTGCTCGTGACCTGCCTGATCGTCGGCGCCCTTCTATGGTGGGCAATCGTGGTCGCGATCCGCCGCCTCCACCCCGGTCGTAATTCGGACGACAACGGCCTGATGACGGCGCAACACCGGCGGAAACAGAACGCACGCACCAACACGCTCCCGCATCCGTTCGCGTTCATCGGCAGGAAACCGTTCCACGCCAACAGCGAGGACTCCTTCACCGTCGTCGCTTCATCCGGCGCTGGTAAGACGATGCGCTTCGTCGTTCAAATGGTCGCGCGCGCTGCCGGCGCCTGCGTGACCACCTCCACGCGCCTGGACGTGTTCCTGCTCACCGCGTGGATCCGCGGCCGCGTCGGTCGTGCCCTCACCTTTGCCCCCGAATACCGCACACTCCTTCCATGGAAGTGGCGCGTCCACTGGGACATCGTCGCGGGGTGTGAGAGTGCGGCGGTGGCGATGGAGCGCGCCGACGCGATCGCCAACGCGATGCCGCTGTCCGGGGACTCAAAGAACTCCGGGTTCTTCAAAGAGTCGGCCTCGCTGATCTTGCGCTGCATGATGCACGCCGCCGCCTTGGGAATGCCCGGCAGTGACAAGAAGTACACGTTCCGCGACGTCATCGACTGGATGCAGGACCTTTCCAACAACACGCCGTACACGATCCTTCGCGAGCACCCGAAGGCAAACCACCGCTGGTTCAATGACCTGAAGACCTTTGCCCGCGGGGATGCAGTCGAGACACGTAACAACATTCAGCAGACCATCACGATCCTGCTGAAGGCGCTGGCGATCGACGAGATCCTCGACGCGGTCTGCCCGGCCGACGGCGTGATCATGCTGAACCTCGAGGCGTTCATCGCCTCCACCGACACCCTCTACCTGATGAGCAAGAAGAAGGGCTTGGCGGCTCCGGTCATCACCGCCCTGGTCGAGTCCCTCCAGTCTGCCGCTATGGACGCAGGCGAGCAGAAGCCGCTCAGCCCCGTGCTGACGATCGTGCTCGACGAGCTGGCCAACGTGTGTCCGCTCCCGTCTGCGCCGTCACTGATGACCGACGGGCGCGGGCACGGCATTCAGGTCGCTGCCATCCTCCAGGGCCGCAAGCAATGCGAGCAGCGTTTCGGCACCGAAGGCGCGGACATCATCCTCCGGCTCTCGTCCTGCCTGATCTTGTTCGGTGGGTCGCGCGATTACGACTTCCTCCGCGAGCTTTCTAATCTCGCGGACAAGCGTGAGGTCACTCGCGAGTCAACTACGGACGGGCCGTCCGGCACGTCCACGTCGGCTTCCACCCAGGAGACCGACGTATTCACGGTCGGCCGTCTGCATGCGCTCGACGAGGGCATGGCGATCATGTTCTACCGGAACCTCCCAGCCGTAATCGTGCGGCTGCCCGCATGGTGGGAAAGCGACGATGCCGGTGACTACGAGATGAGCCAGAGCCACACCCGGAGCGAGCTAGGGCTTGCCGCATGAGCCGCAGGAAGAAGCAGCCGCTCGGGCCACTCACGCTCGGCGCGACAGTCGCCGACCATGAAGGCCGCATCGGAGCGCAAGCAGAGGATATCGACAACCTCGAAGGAGCCTTCCAGGGCCTGGGCGGTCAGATGACCAAGATCCTCGACTGGCTCGAGGCGCGCCCCGGAGGCCCCTGGTCGTGGCGCACACTCGACCAGGACGCGGCCAAGGAGTTGTGGGCTGAGCTCTATGACTGGGTGAACTGGTTGCGCGACCGATACCTCGTCCATCTCAGCGGCGACGACACCTATCGTCTGCTGAACGACTGGTACAAGCATCCGGTCGCGGTCGAAATGCTCACCGCCCTGATGGTCTCCCACCAGTACGTCTACCGGCGCACGAGAGCAGCGCCATCATTCGACCTCGTTGAGTGGCATGAACGCTGCTTGTGGCCCACCTTCCAACGGATGCGGGCTCTGAATCTGTTCCCAACCAGCCACGCCACCGACGCACCGTGGACGCCCGCGGACCCCCTTCCCAGGACTCCTGATGACGACAACTTCGCCGAGTTCGTGCTCGACGATCTTCGCTCACGCCCAGAGGGAGAGCACGTCCCGGAGCCCGTACGCGCCGACGGCCCGCCCGCGCTCACGGATGCGGACGCACCGCCGACGGAGGAGGACTGGGCCGAATGAGGGATGGTGACAACTCTCCGGTGACCACCGTTGTCACCACCTTCCGACCAGCATCCAGCACCGAACAGGAGCGACGGATCGGCGAGCGTGAGACGCGCCTTGCCACCCTCATCTTGCGTGGCTGGACACTGACGACGACAACGTCATCCGCCGGCAACGGAACCATCACCATCGTTGACACTCTGATCCGCCGCACCGCGCTCACACGCAAGGCGGGAGAGCCATCGCCCGCGGTTGCAGCCTCAGGACTTTCCCTCGTGGCGACTGCGTGATGTGACGTCCCCACCAATCCCGCGTACAAACGACCGCCTCCGGTGATCCCGGAGGCGGTCGTTTGTGTGCTGGCGGGCGGTTAGAGCTCTGGCCCGCTGAGAGAGCGGTGGGGTTCCTCGTCGACGTCGAGCGGTCTGCGACTGGTCGGGGCCGCGGTGACGTTGTCCACCCGTTCCGCGACGTCGACGCGATCGGCCGGGGAAGTTTCTGCGGTGGGTCGGCCGTTGGCTGCCGCCGACGCCCGAAGCTCTCGCAGCGCCGCCAACGCGTCTGCGTAGGCCGGGTCATCGTGGGCAGGTGGCGGCCCCAGTGGTGTGTCTGCGGAGATGTGGTGATAGTCGCGGTACGCGATGATCCGCGCCAGGTTGCGCCGCCAAAGTGCCCGCTGGCTGCCCTCCGGGGCGCTGCCCAGCGACTCCATCCACACAGGCCGGGTCGCTTCGGTGAGGTCGGTGAGGGTGTTGATGCGGTTGGCGATGAGGTCGGCCTGCTGGTTCACCCAATCGCGCACCGTCGGGTCGTGCCCGACGCTTCCCGGTGCCGGGGTGATCCACGACGGCAGTTCGATAGTGGGTACGCCGGCGGGGTCGCCTACCCGGTAGTGGAGCACCTTGGCCAAGGACCGAGCTTCGTTGAAGCCGTCGATGTCCCGGCTCGCTGTGGCGTTGCGGAGGACCGTTCGCACGTCCGACCCGCGCGCTTCGTGCGCGGCGAGACGTTCGGCAAGCGCCGCCCACGCCGGGTCGTCGGTGACGCGGCCGGCCGCGTCGCGGTCCAGCACGCTGCGCAGGATGATCTCCATTTTCATCTTGGTGACTTCGCCGAGAACGCGCACGTTGGCGTCCTCATAGGCAGGCACGAGCCGCTGCAGCGAGTTTGCAGCCTCCTGCTCCTGCTCTAGTGTCTCGGTGGCGGAGAGCTCTGCCTGTTCGCGGGCGAGGACTCGTTCGAGGCCGTGGAGGATGGAGTCCTTATCCCGGTCAGGGCGGTGGCCGTCGGCCCCCAACGTGTCGTCGGTGATCACGTACAGGTGGTTGCCCTGGCGGCCGCGCGTCGCTGCCACGTACAGCTGTTCGCGGGCAGTCCCGTCCGGGTCGATCATCGTGTGGGTGGTGTCGACGGTCATGCCCTGGGAGCGGTTGACGGTGGTGGCGTAGCCCAACTCGACGTGCTCGGCCACGTACCAGGCCGGGAGCGTCACGACGCCCTCGTGGCGGATGCTCTTGACCTTCAGCGAACCGTCGTCGCCGACTTCGAGGACGTGCCAGAGGTCACCGTTGGCGACGAAGTCCTTGCCCTGGTTGGCGCGCAATCGCCGGTTGTTGTCGCGGGTGACGATCCGGTCGCCGACGCCGGCGCGGTTGCCGTCGTGCAGGGTCGGGCCCTCAGGGGAGACGGTTCCGGCCGCGATCTTGTCGATGCGGGCGCGGGCGGAGAGCGCGACGACTTCCTCGTTCGTGGCCGCCAGCATGAGCGCTTCCTTGCCGTCGGCCTCGTCGCGCAGGAAGGCGTCGTAGATGTCCTCCAGCAGCGTCATTCGCAGTCCACCGTGAGTGCGGCCGCGGGTGACGTAGAAGTCGAGTGCGGTCTCCTTGCCGTCCCGCAGGCGCAGCGTGGCTGCGGCTTCTTCCTGGTCGACGAACCGGTAGACGTGTTCGAGTGCGACGGCGCCGACGGTCTTGTCGAGTAGCCGCAGCGTGCCGCCGGCTTCGACAGCGGCCAGCTGTTGGTAGTCGCCGAGGGCCTTGATGCTGGCTCCGTGAGCTTCTGCCAGTTCTAGGAGCTTGGCGTACATGGGGAGGCTCGCCATGCCGGCCTCGTCGATCAGGAGCACCGTGTTGGCGTCGATGCGGTACCGGTCGCTGGCGCGCTGTTCGGGCGTTCCGGTGGTGTGGATCTGGATGAGCTTGTCGGCGGTGTCGGCTTCGACGTCGATCTCTTCCGCCAGGACGGTCGACGCCGCGGCAGACGGTGCGACGGCGAGCACGCGGCCGCCGGCGGCTTCAACGGCGCGGGCGAAGGCGCGCATGGAGGTGGTCTTGCCGGTTCCCGCGGGGCCGATCCCGATGTCGATGAGTCCACCGTTGCAGGCGAAGTGGCGGGCGAGTGCAGCTTGGGTCGGGTCGAGCGCGTACTTGCCAGCGGCGATCTGAGCGGCGTTCACCTGCGCGAGGGTCGCGTCGAAAACGTCTTCCGGGACGCGGAATCCGGCGGTGGTCTGTGCTGCCTGGACCAGGCGTTCTTCGGTGTCAAGGATGCGCTGTGAGGTGTAGGTCTCGCCGCGGTAAAGGCGGTAGATCGAGGACCCGTTGGCGAGCTGCAGCGCCGCGGGAACCGGGTTCGGTTCGTCCGCGGTCAGCCGCACTGAGAGGTCGACCGTTCGCTGCAGGAGGGCGTCGCGGAAGGCGAGCGGATCGAGGTCGGGGTGGGTGGTGAAGTACGCGGCGACGGCGCGGTTGGCTTCGGCCTCAAGGTGGTCGATGCGCCAGGTGGTGCGTGAGTTCTCGACGTTGCGCAGCACGTACTCGGCGACCTGGTTGAGGTTCATCGGCTCCAGGATGCGGGCGCGTTCGCCGATATCGGTCGCACTGAATGCGGCGTCGAGCATGGTCTGGGTGCCGCCAGCACCAAGGTATCGTTCGGCGAACTCGGCCTCGGTGTCGCGAATCTCGTCCAGGCTGCGCAGCTGGTCTTTGGCTTCGCGTGTGGCCAAGTTCGCCTTCTCCAACATGGCCTGCTGCGCCTTGCGCGGGGGAGTGTGGCCGTGGGTGATGACGTACTCCTTGACGAGCTTGGCGTACTCGTCTTCGATGGCGACTCGGCGGCTGGAGCGCGCCCGGCACAGGTCCTGGTCGACGCCGGCAATCTCCGGAACGGGGCGCTTGTCGCGGCCGCGGCTGGTGTCGGTCCATGCCAGCCCGAGGCGCTGCATGGACAGCACCTGGACGAGCATGTTGTACCGCTCGGAGGCGGCGACGCCGAGGTTGTGGAGGATGCGTCCGTCCAGGCTCCGCCACTTGCCGTCGATGCCTTGGACCTTCGTGGAGACGGCCGCGTGGGTGTGCAGGTTGGGGTCACCGGACCGGGAGTCGAAGTGCTCGAACATTGTCACGGTGAGCCCGTGCGTGTCCATCTGGGCGACCCCGCCGGCGCCGACGCGTGTCTTTCCCGCTTCCTGCTCGATCCAGCTGAGGGTCATTCGGACGGCGTCGTTGTGGATCTCGTGTAGCTGCTGGGAGCGTTCTTTGTCGGCGAGGATCCAGAGCACGGAGAAGCTCTTGGAGGGGGTGAAAACCAGGTCATACCCAGCGACCGGCTGACGGTCCTGCTTGCCGATCGTGGCAAGGAAACGGGACACTTCGTTGTCCTTCGGTGCCCGTCCCAGCTGCTCCTGCAGGTGGGCAGTGGCGAGGTCCCAGCGGATCAGATCGCGCTCGACGCCCGGCTCGGGAACGCGGCCGTGAGCGGTGCGGAACTCGCGGTAGGCCGCGCCCACCATCTTCGCCCACTCGTCGGTCCCGGTCTGCGGCACCATGAATCGTCGCCCCAGCCGCGCGGCCGCGTGAGCCTCCTTCGCGCTCATTCCCTCGGCGATCTTGGCCTTGATGAACTCGTCCGCGTCCGGACGCAGCCCCTCGCCGAAGAGGGCCTTCATCTGCTCCTCGGAGACCTCGCCGGACATCCCGAGCGCAGCTGCTCCCTTGCCGAACCAGACGCCTGCCGGGTTTCCCTCGGCGGTGTAGTAGTCGGTGAGGTCTTCGCCGCGCTTGCGTGTCTGGTCGTGCGAGGCGACCTGCCGGGTGAGGTAGGTGTACCCATCTCCGGCGTGGAGGACGTGGACTGTCATCATCGGCAGCCGCCCTCCTTTCGGGTCAGATTCACGGGCTTATCAGCCCTTTTGCTCCTGCTTGGCCGTTCCGCACACTGCTAGTGCAAGAGGTGTGTTGTTTCTGGTGTCTCAGTGTAGCTGGTCGCTGCTCTGAGGCCTGGTATCGCTCGGCTCTGCGTTTGACTGTCGTCGTGGTGCTGCCTGCTCTGGATGGTGAGCTGATGTTGATGCTGGCTCGTGGTCGTCTGGCTGGCTGGTAGGCAACTCGGCTTCGCTGTCAGAAGTGCTGCGCCGCCTGCGGCGATGGCCGGCGGCCGGATAGAATCGCGGCGTTAGGTGCTCAAGTGGAGGTTGAGCATGGACAACTCGATGAAGGAGTGTGCCCATGTCGGCAAAGACCACGAAGCCCAAGTCCGCATCCACCCTCGCGCGTGAGCGTGCGCGGGCCGCGCGCGCGGCCCAGCTGGAGGAGCAGAAGAAGAAGGAAGCCCGGATCGAGGATGCGGCGACGACGTACTATCTGTCGCTCGACAAGCTCGATCAGCTCGCGGCGCAGCGCGAGGAGGCCATGCGGGAGTTCGACGCGCAGCAGAGCGCGCTCGAGGTGCAGCAGGGGAAGGTGATCGCGGAGCTGCGCTCGTTGGAGACGGTCGCGACCATCGCGGAGCTGCTGGGGATCAGCACGGCGGAGGTCACCCGGTTGTCGAAGCTGGTCGACGCCTCGCCGGCCGCGGGCGCGCCGGCGGCCACCGTGCCGACGTCGGAGGTTGCGGGGCCATCGTGGCCAAGCATCTCGACGTCGCAGGATTCGGCGGAGCAGCCGATCGAGTCCGCTGGTGACGGCGAGCACGTGGCTGCGTAGTCGCTGGACGCGCGCACGACGAAGCGGCGGGGCGAACCACCTTGGTTCTCCCCGCCGCTTCGCGTTGGCAGCTGTCAGATCGGGTTCAGCGTCCCTGCTGGTTGGCCGGGCGGGTGAGCTTGGTGGCGAACGTGCGGTGGTTGTACAGGTCGAGTGCGTCGAGCCACGCGTCGGTGGTGACGTCCACACGGGCGACGGTCGGCATCGGGCCGCGGTATCGGTGGGCGTTGGGGTAGACACGGCCGCAGTGGTTGCAGACGGTGTAACCGGCGAGGATGTCGTTCTCCTCGTCGGCGCTGATCCGGCGGCTGTCCCAGAGGTGACCGTCGGCGGCGAGGTACGAGACGTCCCAGTCGCCTGCGCACTCGGCGGCTCCGCAGCCGATGTAGTCGACGCCGTTGTCGGCGTCCGGGCTGGTAGTTCCGGCGGGCTCCTGTCCGGTGAGGGGGAGCTGGGGGTATGGGAGTTCAGGCACGGCTGCTTTGACGGCGGCACGTGCGGTGTCGTCGTCGAGGTCGAGGAAGTATCCGCGTATGGCGCTGTAGAACTCGTCGCGGGTGTCGACGTCGTGGTCGGTGCTGCGTTCGGTGAACGAGCCGAGAGTGCTGCTGCCGGTGGCGACGAGGCTGTTCTGTGCATCGCGCGTGACGGTGATGGTGATGTTGGGGCAGAGCTCGGTCAGCTTGCGCTCGAGCCAGGTCGCGTCGTTCTTGGTAGCCATGTCTGTTCCTTTCGCGGGTGTTCGGTCTACGCGGCTGCGGTGAGCGCGCGGTGGTCGGGGGCGGTGGCTGGCAGGACCGTGTCGGTTCCGGGGACGCGGACGGGCCATGCCGACGGGGTGACGGGGGTGGAGGTCAGCGGGCGCTGGCGGTGGAGGTAGGCGTCGTGGTTGCGGATCAGGGTCGCGACGTAGTGACGCCATTCCTCGTTGGTCGGGAGGTTGCGAGCCCAGCGGAGCTGCTCGGTGAGTCGCTCGTGCTCCGCGATCAGTTCGTCCCGCTCGAGGAGGGCGATGCGCGCTCCGATCGCGAACAGCGCCAGGCCGGCGTCAGTGAGACGAGTCAGGTCGATGTGGCGGGCGGGGAGCGCGAGCTCGTTGCCGAAGCCAGCGCCGGCGCCGTGCTCCGGCAGGCGCTCTTCACCATTGATCGGCTGGACCTCCGCGTCGATGTTCGCGCGGTGCCAGTGGAAGTCGATCGCCTTGCGGGCGCGGTCGGTGGCGACGTACAGGTCGGCGAACGTCTCGCGCGTCTCGTCGATCCCGGCTTGCAGGATCTCGGTCGGCGTGTAGCGGGTCATCGTCTTCTCCTCTCGCGGTCAGCTGGTGGTGGGACTTACTGGCAGGAGTCGCAGCCGAGCAGGTCCATGGGGTCGACGGGAACCTCGTAGCCGCCGATCTGGTCGAAGCTGCTGGTGGTGTTCTGCGTGTTCATCGGTTCTTCCCTTTCGTTAGGTGTCCGCGGAATCAGAGGTGGGCGGATCATCGAATAAGGGGACCGACTTGGCGGACGCCGGAGCCTGTCAAGGGTTCCGACCGACCCCCAGCGCGCACGAGTCTTGGATCGCAGGTGCGGAGCACCTTCCCCGGCCATTTGCAGATGCAGGGGAGGGAGCGGCCCTTGACAGGCGGAGAGCGGCCGCTAGTACGATTCCCCCTCTCGATGCTCCGGCTACCCGTCCCGTTCCTCGTCCAACTGGTTGTCGCAGTGCTCGCCTCGGCCGCGGGAGTGTGAGGGCGGCGGAGCCTGCCTTCACGCCGGCCCGAAGGCCGGCGCTGGCGGCTACAGCAGCGCGAGCAGATCCTGGTCGGGCTTGGCGTACGGGGTGCGGGGCAGTCCGATCCGCGTGCGACGCCTCTCGCTGGGGGTGCCGATCGCCCACGCGTAGCGGTAGTTACCCGGGTGTCTCACGCGCGTGACTTGCAGCTCCTGGAGTGCATGACGGAGCCACGCTGCCGCGTCCTCGTTGGCGCGTCGAGGTGGTGCGCCAAGGGCGACGAGGCGGCGTTCCGCGCCGTCAGCGCCGGACTCCTGGGCGCGGATCTTCTGCAGGGTGCGGTCGCTGAGCACGAGCCCGTGACGCGGCAGGTAGGTCAGGGTCCGGCGGGTGGAGCGTCCGAGGGCCAGCGCGTTCGTAGCCTGGTAGCAAACCCCGATGTGACCGGCCTTGTACTCGTCGACGCGCTCGTTGCCGTTCTCGTCGACGACGGTGCGGGTGCGGGGCATGGGGTCGGAGAAGGACACGACGCCGCGGATGCCCTCGGCGGCTGCGCTTTCGAAGACGCGGCGCAGGAACCAAGACTCGGCGTTCGCCGGTGTGTCGGTGAGGACGAGCCGACCGAGCTCGAGCGTCTGCATGTTCGGCTGCAGCTCCGGGAAGACGTTGCTCAGCACGCTGGCGCGCATCGGAATGCTGAGGACCGCGACGCCGACCAGGGCGCGGCCGCCGACGGTGGCGCCGTCGACGGCGAGGCGGTCGTCGGTGGTCGTCAGTCCGTAGCTGAACCGGGCGGCGGGGAAGGATGCGGCGTAGTGATGCCGGGTGACGAACTCGCGTGCGAGCTGCTCGGGCAGCCGCACGACGTCGAAGGCTGGGGCGTGGAAGCCGCCGTCGGCGGGGTGCCGCCAGCTGTGCTGGCGGAACCCCCACCGCTGCGAGAGAAGGGATGCCGGGGCGCTCATCCCACCAGCCCCATCGTCTCGACGCAGATACCGACGATGTCGCGGGCGCACGGGGGGCAGACCGCGTTTCCAGCCGCCTTCGTGATGTCGCGCTGGGAGACGGGCTTAAGCCGGTTGGTCGGCTGCCACATGTAGTCGGCGGGGAAAGCCATCCCGGCGGCGACCTCGGTGGGGAGGAACATCCGCAGCAGGGTGTCAGGGACCAGCTCCATGGCGGCGTCGAGGTCCTTGGCGCTGATCGGTGCGCGCTGGCCACGCGGCTGCTGCATGATCGCCTGGTGCCCGGCCGTGGTCAGGGTACGCATCGGCTCCGTGGCGGGCGTGGTCATCTCGGCCCCGCCACCGTTCATGCGGTGGATGAGGGCGTGGTTCGCGCCGTCGGCGACCACGGTCCGCATCGGCTCGGTGTACGGGTCGAGGTCGCGCACCCGGTCACGGAACTGGGTGACGAACGGGGTCACCAGGGCGTGGTGGTTGCCTCCGGCCGTGAAAGTGCCGGCGGCTTCGGTGACGGGGCGTGCGGTCCCAGTGCCGTACATCTCGGCGATGAACGGCGTGCGCTCGGGGGCGTAGGCGAGCGCGGTCTCCAGGCGAGTGGTCTGGGTGCGCAGGGCCTCGTCGACGGGGTAAGCGCTCTTGCCGTCGCGGCCGTCGACGGGGATGGCGAGTGCCTTGGAGTTGCTCGTGTGCAGCGCCTTCAGCGGCTCGGTGATGGGCCAGCTGCGGTAGTAGGCGTCGGCTTCGCCGTGGTGCGGGTGGCGCGGGTCGGCGGCGTCGTAGGTGTTGCCTGCCGCCTCCAGGTGCGTCGGTCCCCAGTAGCGGGCGATTCCGGCGGCCACGCGCAGCCGGGTCTTCGGCTTGAGGCGGTCACCGATCGGACGGCCCGGGATGGACCAGTCGATGGCGACGGACGCGGGGAGGTAGCCCGGCTCGACGATGGAGCCGCAGCCGGGGCAGCAGTAGACGTAGGCCTGGCGGTAGCGGCCGACCGTGCGGCCCGGCTTGAAGGACTGGACCGACTCGCGCATCTCGCCGCACTTCCAGCAGTAGGCGAGGGGCCGCAGGATGCGGTCGAGGTCGGGTGCCTTGTCGGCTTCCGGCCATGCGACGACGTAGATGCGGTCGCGGGACTGGGGCGCGGGAGCGCCGAACTTCTGCGCGTGCATCGCGTTGAGGGAGACGACGCGGAACTTGTAGCCGAGTGCTCGCAGCTCCTGACGCCATACGGTCCAGGCGGTGCGGTACTTCGCGTTGATGGCGATGTCGACGACGTTCTCGACGACGACGAGCCGGTAGCGGTGGTGCTCGATGAAGCGCAGCACGTCGAACATGAGCAGCCGCGAGCGGGTCTTCGCCTCGTCGGAGAGCGGGTCTTCGAACAGGCCTTCTTCGATGTCCGGCAGCTTCGATCCGTTGGCCTGCGACCACTTCGTGCACTCGGGGGAGGCCCAGAGGATCGTGGTCGAGGGGAAGAACGACGGCCGTTCCTGGTGTAGGTCGACGATGGCGTGATCGGTGCTCTGGTGGTTCGCCGCGTGGATGTCGATCGCGACGTCCCAGTGGTTCGCGGCGACCTTGACCTTGACCCCGGGCACCTGTCCGGCGCCGGTCGAGGATCCGCCGGCCCCGGCGAATAGGTCGGTCATCGTCACGTCGGATTCGAGAGTGGGAAGCATCAGCGCTTACCTCCCGTGCGCTCGATGTGGAGCTGCAGGGCCGCGACGGCCGGGATGACGAAGAGGAAGATGACCAGTGCGGCCCAGAGGCTGCTGCTGGCGACGGGCCGCGCCCCGATGTGACCAGCGACGAAGGCGGGGACGATGTCCGCGGCTGCGACGATCACCAGAGCGGCGATGAAGCCGAGGAGGACGCTGTACGCCGCGGTGAACATCCGCGCCTGCTTGGCCCGCGGGATGCGGCGGGGGCGCGGTGCCCGCACCCCCGCGGTGGTGGTGATTCGGATGGTGGTCACGGTCGGTGCCTTTCGTTGTGGGGTCTCTCGCCTACCTCTCTACTCTACTTTAAAGTAGAGTCTACTTTCAAGGGGATTCTACGTTTTAGTAGATGTTTTGACCGCTGGCCGGTCAGCTTGCGGAGGGGGCGGGGCCCAGTTCGACGGCGCTCCAGGTCCAGCTGCCGCTGCCGATGCCATAGACGGTCGTGCCTTCGGAGTCACGCCCGCGAACGATCTCGGGCGGATCGCCCGCTGATTCGTATTCGGCACTTTGCAGGAGGTAGGCCTGCAGCTCGCCGTTCCAGCGCACGAGGATGCGGAACTCGTCCGGGGCGTGGGCTTCATCCTGGGCGAGGTCGGCGGCGATCTGATCGGCCACGTCGCGAGTGAATGCTGGGCAGAGGTACCCGTTCCAGCGGATGTCACTGACGGTGTGCGCGATGTAGACGCGGCCGTCGCCGTAGGTGACGGGCACGTTGAAGCGAAGGCTGGTTGCGGGCATGAGGGCCTCCTTGGGTGGTTGGCTGGCAAAGGGTCGGGTGCTGCCACAGAAGGCGCACCGCGTGACGAAGGTGGGCTGATCGCGCATCGAGATGAGCACCGGGAAGCTCTCGGCGCTGCCACACCGGGGGCAGCGGGAGGTGTCCCCGGTGTGCGCGGCTTGGATGGCGAGGGCGAGGGCTCGTCGCCATTCGGTGCTGGCGGTGTTGATCCGCGCCAGGACAGGGGAGCCGACAGCGGCGAGGCCGGCCAAGGTGAGGTCGGTGAGGGCATCGTCGTAGACGCGGCCGCAGTCGGCGCACACGGCGAGGCAGGTCTCCGGCATCTCCGCGAGCCCGTCTGGGGCCGGGCCGGGCTTCTCGCTGACGAGCCGCCCGCTGCGGTCGGCAGCGTGAAAGCGTTCGCTGTTACCGCAGCGACACTCCACGTTGAGCGATCCGGGCTCGAGGCGGGCGGTCTCGCCGACCGCGATCGGAATGGTGGGATAGGGCGGCGTGATCGCCCCGGCGGTGAGGGTGGAGATCATCGGAGGACCTCCGCTGCGAAGTCGTAGCCGCCGAAGGGGCTGCGTCCGGGCACGGCGCGGGTTCCGATTCCGCCGCGGCTGGTGAGGATCGGCGCTCCCGGGAAGGTCCATTCGGTGGGGTAGGCGTCGAGGAAGGCTCGGCCGCTCTTGCTGTGCTTGCCGGAGACCTCGTCGCGCCAGCCTGCGGGGGCGACGGGGATCTCGCGCCAGCCGGGCATGGCGTGGTCGTGCCAGGCGGCGAGAGCGTCGTTCTCGGATGGGGTGATGTGGTGCCAGCCGCAGGCGGTGCAGATGACCTGGTGCAGGAGGGTTCCGACGCAGCTGCACGGCGTCGGGCTGTCATAGCGGGACCCGGGGCAGAGGTGGTAGTGCCGCAGGTCGGCCTCGAAACGGTCCAGTGTGTGCGCGCCCACCGTGAGCGGCTTCTCGGTGATGTAGGGCCGGTGCCACATGTGGCTGGCCTGGAGGCAGTTGAAGTGTCCGTTCTCGAAGAGGTAGCGGCTCCAAGCGGCGTCGAGCTCGGCCGGGTTCCAGTACGCGGTGGTGAAGTGCAGCGGTGCACCGACCCACGCGGGCGCGGCCGCCACGTCCATCTCGTGGATCATGGCATCCAGGTCGAAGGTGAGCTGGCTCATCGCTGTGCCTCCTGGTGGGTGGTCCGCTGGAAGGTGGCGAAGATCCCGGCGATGATGCCGACGATCAGCGTCACGAAAGAAGTCAGGGTCACGATGGCCGCGATGACCCCGACCCACGAGGGGATGACTGTCGGCGAGCTGGCGAAGATGGCGATCAGGCCGAGCACGGTCAGCAGGACGAGAGCCTTGCTGTGAGGGAAGAACCGCATGGGGTGTCCTTTCGGAGTGGGGTGAGGGGGTGCCGCCCACTGGCGGCACCCCGAAGCTGTTAGTCGGCGAGCTGGATGCGCTCGGAGTCGTCGGCGCGCTCGATGGTGATCGGCACGTTCCCTGAGACGACCAGGCGGACGCCGCCCTTCCCGTCGGGCTCCGCGAAGAGGGTGAGGAGGGTGGCGTCCTCGTCGTCGCAGAAGTCGACACGACCGAAGTCATCCGGCATGGCGTGCCGCGGAAGTCCGGACGGGGAAGCCACCTCGCCCTTCACCCAGTCGTGCGGCTCCAGGCGGTCGCCGGTGTCGTAAGGGGTCAGTCTGTAGGTGGTCGCGTAGTCGCTCATTGGTTTCCTCCTCGTCGCTTGCCTACCTCTCTATTCTACTTTAAAGTAGAGTCTACTTTCAAGGCGAATCGCCTTTTTGGTAGAGTGATTTTGCTCGGACCGCGTCCGGGAGAATGGGGGCAGGAGAGTGGAGGACCTGATGGCCGGATTCGAGCTAGACCTGGTGCGGAAAGCCGCGGGCCTGACGCAAGGGCAGGTTGGGGAGCGGCTGGAGAAGTCGTTCAAGACGGTGAGCAAGTTCGAGCGTGAAGCGGACCGGATGACGCTGACCAGCTTGCGCAGCTACCTAGTCGCCGTCGGGGCCGAAAGCGCCACCATCTCAGTGACCGTCGGCGGCGAGGTCATCGACCTTCCCCTGGACCTCACCTCCGCTACAGCTGGCGACTCCTGACCGCTCGTGCCCACCGCTCGACGGCACCGGCATCCCGGTCACGTTCGATAGCGGCGCCCACGGACTGACAAAGGTCGATTCCCGTCTCTCTGCGCGCCTTGCGGTAGAGCGCAGCTGAGGGCGCTCTTTTCGTGCCGCTTGCGGTACGAAAAGAGCGGCAACCCGGACGGCAACTCGCACCGCGACTACGGGGACGTCGTCTCCGCAACGGCTGAACCAGATACGCCGACAGGGGCACCGAGTATCGCGTGCTCGCCACCGCGGCGACCCCGAGAGACCGCGAAGCGCCCTCTGCGACACGCCGGGGACGAGGATCGAGATGCGTGCCGCGCACATCCTGGTCATGACACCGAAAGCATCGACCATCCGGGAGGCGGCCAAGACCGCCCGCTCGGCGGAGCGCTTCCGCCATGAGGTCCTCCTGGAGAGGATCCGGCAGGCCGGCGACTCGGAGCGGGCACGCATCCACGCGCGAACTGCACTGCAACTGCGCGCGATGACAGTCACGGCCGCGCTGCTGGGCGCCCTGCTCGGAGGATCGTCCCTCGCTGCGCACCTACCCGGAGTCGGAAGCCCAGCGTCGGCACCGAGCAGCGTCGCGCCCACCTCCGACGACGTTGCTCGGACGGACCCCGCTCCTATCGCGCAGAGGTAACCTTCGCGTCTCCTTGCACGGGCCAGGGTGCAGGAGGGGCGTGCATACCTACCTGGATGCGCAGCCCCTCCCGCCTCGAGTCCTCGGTCAGCGGATCTGCCGTGTGGGTGGAGCAACCGTGTTGGTCTCCCAAGCGGGACGCGGGCTCGTTGGCGTCGTGAGGGCATCTATCCGGGCGGCGATGCCCTCGACGTCGACCCGGGCGGGTCCGGTGCCTGCCGCGGCCGCCTCGGCTGTCGGCGCTGCCGTCGGAGCGGCCTTGGACGCCTCTGTGGCCAGCGCGTTGAGTTCCGCGGTGATCGAGGTGAGGCGTTGCTGCGCCTCGGCGAGTTCGGCGGCGCGGGGGAACGGCCGGCCGATGCGCGCCTGCGCGTCCTGCAGCGTGGCCTCGGCCTCACGGAGAACCCCGCGCTGATCCGTGAGGAGTCTGGGCAGGGACGCGGTGAGGTTCTCCAGCCGGGTGACGTACCCGATGCCGGGCGAGGCCATCTCTTCCCGGCCTACCGAGACGGTGGCATTCGGGACACCACGAAGCTCCGCAACGATCTGGAACGTGCCGAGCATCGGTCGGGTTCGCATGTCGATCGTGAAACCGCCGAGCTGGCCCAGCTCGCCGAGGTCGCGTTCGGCATACACGGGGAGGGAGCCGAGGTACTTGCTTCGTGCCCAGACGGCGATCGCAGCGGCCGCGTCCGCACGCTTGTCGTACGCGCGCCCGTCGATGACGGCACGGAACCGGTCGCCGTCGGTCGGGACGGCGGAGGGGATCATCTGCTCCAGGATCTCGATGCGGTCTTGGGCGAGCTGCGCGCGCTGGGTGGCGACGGCGTGCATCTCGTGGAGGTTGCGCTGGGAGCGGGCATGCGCGCGTTCGAGGCGTTCCAGCTTCGCTGCCTGGTCGGCGGCTTGCGCCTGCTCGAGTAGCAGCGGGTTGCCGCTGGAGAGAGCCTTCGCCTCGGCGGCCGAGAGGGCGAAATCGCCGATGTCTTCCATCTCCCGCACATCGAGCTTGCCGCGCATCACCTGGGCGATGAACTTCGCCTTCCGCTCGACGGTTTGCCACATGTACGCGTCGAAGGAGCGCTCCACAACGTAGTTGTGCACGGCGATCTCGGCGTTCTGGTTTCCCTGCCGAATTCCGCGACCGTTGCGCTGCTGGATGTCCGCCGGCCGCCACGGCACGTCGATGTTGTGCATGGCGATGGCTCGGGCCTGCACGTTCACACCGGTGCCCATCTTGCCGGTCGAGCCGAGCAGGACGTCGACGTGCCCGGAGCGCGCGGCGGCGAACAGGCGACCCTTCTCGGCGTCGTTGCGTGCCGAATGAATGAACCGGATCCGGTCGGGGTGCATCCCGCCGGCCACCAGGAGCCGCTTGAGCTCGTTGTAGGCGTCCCACCTGTCCTTGGCGGGGGTGCCGAGGTCGTTGAAGACGATCTGCAGGCCGCCGGGGTTCTCGGAGACCTCGCCGGTGATCGTGTCGAGGTAGGTGAGATCCTTGCCCGCCTGCCACTCGTTCAGGATGGTCGCGGCGACGACTTCGAGTTTGCTGCCGGGCTGCGCGTGCTCGGCGCCGACCATCCGCATGTCCAGTGCCGCCTTGCGGCCGTCCCCGGCGATCTTGAGCATGTTGTCTTCCTCGGGCGGGACCGCCTTCGCGGCGACCATCTCGGCGCGCTGGCCGATGTGCTCGAGGTAGGACTCCAGCGCGGGTGTGGGCGGGATGACGTGAACGTGCGGTGCACGCTCGCCGTCCGGTCGCGCGCGCAGCAGGGGGACCGGAAGCCCGAGGTCTTCGGCGGTCTTCACGTCGGCGAAGACGTGCCACATGCGCAGCATCTCCGGGACGTTCTGGAACTTCGAGAAGCGGGTCTTCAGCCGGAAGCCACCGGCCGGGCCCATCTCCATTTCGGTAACGAGTTCGCCGAATGTTGCCGCCCAGGTGTCGAACGTGAGCACGCCCGCAGCCTGCAGCAGGTCTGGGCGCAGGTACCGCTGCATGACGTGCGCCTCGGTGATGGAGTTCGCCAGGGGGGTCGCGGTGGCCAGCGTTCCAGCGCGCAGGCCGTGCCGGGAGCGCAGGTACTCCATCTTGAGGTGGAGGTCCGTCGCGCGGCCGGATCCGGGGAGGATCGCGGCAGCGTCGATGTTGGATTCGGTGGTGAGGTTCTTGTAGTCGTGGGCCTCGTCGACGATGACGTAGTCGATGCCGGAGGATTCGAAGGTGATGCCGGGGTCGACGGGCTTGTCGAGCTTGGCCTTGAGCTTCTCCTCGAAGCGGACCTTGGCCTTCTCGATCATCTTCACGGTCGACGATCCGGCAGAGCGCGCGGCCTCGATGTTTGCCTCCAGCTCGTGCACGCGTTCGCGGATGTACTCGGCCTCGAATGCGGGGGAGACCGGGATGCGTTCGAACGCCGTCCGGGTTGCGATGATGGCGTCCCAGTCGTTCGCGGCCGCGCGGGCGACGAACAGGCGGCGCTTGTCACCGGCGAGGTCGTCGGTGGATGCCGCGAGGATCTTCGCCTGCGGGTAGATCTGGAGCCACTCGCGGGCGAACTGCTCCAGCATGTGGTTCGGGACCACGACGATGGGCTTGTTGATCAGACCCATCCGGCGCATTTCGGTGGCGCCCATCGCCATCTCAGCGGTCTTGCCCGCGCCGACTTCGTGGGCGAGCAGCACTGCCGGTTCGGAGATCATGCGGGCGACGGCGGCGCGCTGGTGCGGCCGCGGGGTGAAGTTGGCTGCCATGCCAGGGAATGTGAGGTAGTCGCCGGCGTCGGTGTAGTCGCGCAGCACGATGGAGTTGAACCGGCGGTTGTACTCCTCGGTGAGGCGGTGGGCACGCTCGGCGTCTTCCCACACCCACTCCGCGAATCGCGCCTGCAGCTTCTCGGCCTTCTCGGTCGCTGCCTGGGTCTCGGTCGGGTTGAGGATGCGCTTGCCGTCGTCGAGCTCGTCGTAGACGGTGAGCGCCCGCTGTTCCATGACCGCTTCGGCGACGTCTTGCGCGGGCCGGCGGCTGGTGCCCCATTCGTCGGTGGCGAGGATCGAGCGCCGCGTCTGGGACTTGACCACCCACTTGCCGGGCATCGGGTTCTCGACCGTGAGTCCTTGGTCGCGCAGGATCTCGCGCAGGAACTGCTGGTGGGTACCCGGGTCGATCCACACCGCGCCCATCCGGACGGCGATCTCCTCCATGGTCAGGGGCTCTGGCACCACCCTCTCGAGGGCGGGCACGTTGGGTGCAAAGCGGTCTGGGTCGGCCTCGGCCGCGGCGCGGGCAGCGTCGAGCTTGACCCGGATGTCTCCGGAGAGATACTCGGCGGCGGGGACCAGGCGGTCGAGCGCGGGGTCGTCGTAGACGAGAGTGCCGAGTGCGGCGCGCGCCTCGCCCTCGTCGGTGCCGAGCAGATGGGCGATCAACGGGAGGTCGATTCCTCCAGTGCGGTCCATGGAGAGCGCGATCGCCTCGGACGGAGTCTCGGCCCCCTGGACCTCCGGCC
Organism: Leifsonia sp. KNZ13-11D; assembly: GCF_056754895.1. Taxonomy (NCBI): domain Bacteria; kingdom Bacillati; phylum Actinomycetota; class Actinomycetes; order Micrococcales; family Microbacteriaceae; genus Leifsonia; species Leifsonia sp. KNZ13-11D. The sequence continues at coordinate 23,678 of NZ_JBPGWU010000002.1, read as the reverse complement.
GGGGTACCACGACGCGGCGCGAGAGCAGCGAGGCGGGGACGGCGTCCTGCTTCTCGTCATCGAACACTTCGAGCGCCATCACCAGCGAGCCGAACGGGTCCTGGCGGAGGATCCGTGTCGCGGTCGGGGTGATCCGAGCCATGCGTGCGGTGCCGGTTTCCTCGTCGACGCGGCCGGTCTCGCGCATCGTGTAGCGGTTCAGTGGACCGTACTTGGTGGAGTAGCGCTCGTAGTCGGCGCGCAACGTCTCGCGTGCGTGCTCGAGCTCGGCGGTGTCGTCGGCGGACGCTGCTTCCATCTCCAGCAGGATGCGGGCCTGGTCACGCAGGCTGAGCAGGGCGCGCAACTCGGTCGCGGCCGACTTCGGAACCTTCACCGGCTCGGCGCGGCCGCCCTGCACCTGCGCGAAGCTGCCGTCGCTTTCGGCGAGGAGGGTCCCGTCGAACACCTCTGCAAGCTCGGGGCGGTGCTCGTTCTGCTGCAACTGGGACTCTTCGGAGCGCGCGGTGAACAGCTGGCCGCGCTCGCGCGCATCCGCGATGATCCCGTCGAGCGCTCCACGCAGGCCGCTCTCCACTGAGGTCAGGTCGCCGGTGACGTAGAGCGTGGGCCCGAACTGGCTCGGCCCGATGGTGTAGGTTCCGAGGACGTTCTCGGGGCGGGTGTCGAAGTACGCGTTGGTCTTGACGATCTCACCGTCGACCTGGTGGGCGTGAACCGTCTCCCAGACGTCGGATGCAGCGGGGCGGCCAGGCTCTCTGCGGCGGAAGACCAGTAGGTCGGTGACGACCTCGGTGCCCGCAGCACGACGGTGTGCGCCAGAGGGGAGCCGGACCGCGCCGACCAGGTCGGCCATCCTGTTCATCTCCCGGCGGGCAGCGGGGTTCTGGGTGTCGAGCGTGTACCGGCTGGTCAGGACGGCGACCATGCCGCCGGGTCGGGTAAGCGCGAGCGACTTGATGATGAAGTGGTCGTGCAGCGAGTGTCGGCCGGCGTTGTGCACCGGGTCGTGCAGAGTGACGTTGCCGAACGGGACGTTCCCGATCGCCGCATCGAAGTGTCCGGCCGGGTACTTCGTGTCAGCGAATGACTCGGCGCGGATCTGCGCGTGTGGGTAGACGGCCGCCGCGATCGCCGCGGTGGTCTCGTCGAGTTCGACGCCGACCATCCTGGCCGACTCCGGCGCCATGCCGATGAAGGTTCCCGCGCCGGCGCCCGGCTCGAGCACGGTACCGCCGTCGAACCCCAGCCTCTGCAGGGTCGACCACATCTGCCGCACGTAAGCGGGGTCGGTGTAGTGCGCGTTGATTGTCGTGCGCCGCGCCTGGTCCCACTGCTCCTGGGACAGGAGGTCGCGCAGCAAGGCGCGCTCGGTCGACCACGCGGTCTTGGTGTCGTCGAACACATCCGGGATGGCTCCCCACGACGAGAACCGGGCCAGCGTCTGCTTCTCTTCAGCGGTTGCAGGGCGTCCCTCGTCGATCAGCGTGCGGGCGAGCATGATCGCGCGCACGTTCGCGTCGAAGCGTGCCTTGGCCCCAGAAGGCGCAAGGTCCTCCTGTGATGTCGGGATGAACCGGCTCAGTCCTCCGTCGGCCGCGTCGCGAATCGGGCCCGCAGTCGCGCTTCCAGCAACTGCTCGTTCTGCAGAAGGAATCCGTACGGGTTCTCCTGCTGCTGCAGCTCCCTCAGGAAGTCCTCCGGCAGGCCGTGCTGACTCGCCAACTCCTCGATCGGCATCGCTGCCGAGTCCGGGCTCTGCGAGCTCTCCGCCCAGTCCGCGAGCCAGTCCAGTGACAGGCCGTTGGTCGCCCGCCACTCCTGGTACGCGTCCTCGCTCGTCGGCTCCGGGCTGGGCGTCACCAGCTCCGAGAACGCGATCTCCTCCGCCTGCGCCTTCGCCGCGTTCAACCGGCCTGTCTTCTCCAGCACCGACTCGCTCGGGCTGTCCGGTCCGGCCAGGTCGGGGATCAGCTGGGCCACCCGCACCCCAATCTCCTCCCCGAGGTCCTCGAAGAACTCCTGCGGTCGATCCATCGTCGCCAACGATGTCGGGGCGAGCCTCGCCCACCTCTCCATCGCCTGCCTGCCGTACAGGTTCATGCGTCTCTCCTTGTGTCTTCCAGAAGTCCTCGAAGCCGAGCTGTCCCGACGAGAGCGCTTGCTCCACCGGGGACGGGTCCGCCGTTCGCGCCTCGTCGATGCGGGCGTCCGCCGCCTGATCTCCCAGCCCCCACAGGTCGAACTCGAGCTGCGTTTCGGGGGTGAAGCCTTGCGGCGTCTGCCTGCCATGCGGTGCCTCCTCGTGATGCTTGGACATCGCCGAGATTAACAACACCTGGCCGTGATTAACAGCACCTGGCCTGGGGAAAAGCCCCCAGTTCCAGTGGCGCAGACGGTTCTTGTAATTCGCTAGCTCGCACACCTCGCGGGAGTGCACGAATGCGGGGAGTCCGGCGCCTTTTGCCGCGCTCAGGTCCGCGGTGCGCATCAGAGTACCTCCTCGGAACGCAGCTTGAGCGACACCGGTCTGCGTCGCCGGAGCGGTGACCGGCCTACCAGGGCCAAATTGCCGTCCCCTCCGACGGGGACGAGATAGAGCTTGTAGACGTCGAAGAGATCCCGATCGCGAGCCTTCGCCGTGATCCGTCTCCCGGCCGGGACGATGGCGTTGATCGCGGATACGAGGCCGGCCACTAGGCGCGGATCTTTCGTACTGGCGAGTGAGCTGATTTCCCAGTGCGGCAGCCAGCGCGCCGCCCCCAGCGAGCGGGAAGGCTCCGGTTCGACCTCGTCCTTCGCCCGGGGGAGCGACTTCGCCCATCTCTCGTACCGCAAAAGCGGACGCAATATTGCGGCGAGGATACCCGCGATCACGGCAAGGCCCGCTCCCCAGGTGAGCGCAATTAGCGGGAGTGACGGCACTCCCGTCGCCCTGGCGATTGTCATCTCGACCGCAGCGGCCGCGAGAAACGGGATTACCAGTTTCAGGGCGGCGGTGAATACACGGGATGCGGGCATCACTTGCACAGCGGTCCGACGAGACGGCGTGAGGTAGAGCGCATTGAGGAGGCATCCCTGGATCCACGTGCTGATATGGACACCTGTCCTGATCTGCGAGCGGTCCGCCTGCGCGAGAAGCCGTTCTTCCTCGTCGGTCAGCGCGGGCGCAGCCTTTCGGCGCGCCCGGCGCGCCGCCTCGACGTAAGCGGTGATTGTGATGGCGGCGACCCGGAGCCGCCCCGCTCGCCCGCGAACCCGCGTAGCAGCCTCTCGGCTCACCGCTCGGCCCTCAGTCGGGTCAACGGCGTCCCCGGCAAGTCGGCCGGGGAGGAGACTACCGCAATCGCGTTCTCGACGAGGCTTTGGGCCAGCTCGTCGAGAGCAGGACGGATGTCTGGACGCCCCGTGGTGTCGATCGTGACTTCGACGGGAACGTCGAGGCCAACCCGCTCTGCCTCGTCCTCGATCTGATTCCTCAGCGCCTCGCCGTATTCGGTCCACTCGCGTTCCTGCAACGCCGTCAGCGCGTCCTGGAGTGCGTAGGGCGCGAGTGCAGCTTCCCGCTCATCCAAGAGCCGAACGAACTCCGCGGCGAGGTCCGGACTTTTCGGCACGTACACCGAGGTCGCAAGGCGGTTGCTCCGCTCACCACGGATATCCGATTCCAAGGTCGCGATGTTCTGTTCGTCGAGCCCCAGTGCTGTCGCGCCCGCTCGCCACGCGTCCCAGGACCACGCCGGCGTCTCCGGAGTGGTCGGGACGGGGTCGCCGCCGTCGCTGGGCTCATATACCCACACGTAGGGGCGCTCATCCACTTGCGGGAGCGCCGCATTCGCCGTCTCGTATTCGTCGTCAATCGCGACCTCGGCCTTGTCGTACTGGTCGTGAGCGAGCGTGTGCTCCGCAAGGATCTGGTCGACGTAGAGGGTGATGCGCAGCGGTTCAGTCCGATAGCGGGGGAGAACGTCACCGGGTGCGATCGCATTGACCGCGTTTCGGATGATGTCCGCCTCCCATGATCCGGGTCGCCCCGCGAGCAGGTTTTCGACGCCGCCCAGGTTCGCCGCCGCCCCTGCGAGGACCTGCAGAGCGATCTCACCGAAGTCGCGTCGCCGTTCCTCGCCAGATCCGGAGAGGTAGGTGGCTCGGGCGGCCGCGGTGAGCGCGTCGACGGCAACGCGCTCGTGGTCCGACAGTGCATCGGTGAGTTCGGTCTCCAATGTGCGTGCCAGCCCGGCGGCCCGCTCGGCGTCGATGAGCACCTGATGCGCACGCTCGGCGAGACCCACCAGGCCGAGCCGGCGAAGTGGCAAGGCTGCGACGAAGAACCCAACACCCTGACGCGACGTAACCAGGCCTTCGTCCTTCAAAGCCTGATACGCATCACGGACCGTCTGAACGCTGTTGATGTCGTACTGCTCGCAGAACTCACGAATGGTCGGGAGCTGATCGCCGACCTTGTACCGGCCCGAGGCCAAGAGGCGGCGAAGCTGAGCGCGGATCTCCTCGTACACCGGGGTCGCTGTCATGATGGGGAGTGTATCAGAAACGCTGTGTTACTTATCTAGATAAAGCACAATGAGACATAACGTACATTATCAGCGTTAGTTTTGGGTGCGATAACGGTTGCATTTCTAGCTGAACTTGCCGGTGTATTCCAACGTCTGCCGGTGTACGCTAACGGCATGGCGAAGCTCTCGACGGTCTCGGATCAGCGTCCCGGCCTGCGCGCACACGAGGAATCGATCGGTCTTCCATTCGACGACCTGGTCACCCGACTGCGCGACATCCTCGGCGTGCGCCTTGTCGGCTATATCGGCGGCGTGAAGTCGGCGAGGATGGTCTCCAGCTGGGCCGACGGTCACGGTGCGCCCGGCGAAAAGGATCAGGACCGGCTGCGCCAGGCGTACCACGCCGCGGCGCTGCTTCGGGAGCGCTACGACGCCGTCACGGTGCAGTCGTGGTTCAAGGGCATGAACCCGTCGCTGGGCGACACGGCGCCGGCACAGGTGCTGCGTGAGGGCGAGCCGCTGGAGGTCGCTCGCGAGGTGCTCGCGGCGGCGAAGTCCTTCGCCTACATCGGATGAGCCCGGTAGCACTGAACGTCTCGGGCGATCCGGGACGGGTATGGCGCGTTGGCTTCGAGCCGGACATGTGGGCGTGGACGCCGTGGCGGTACGCGACAGATGATGGGCTGTTCAATGGGCGTTGGGACGACCAGCTCGGGCAGTTCCGCACGCTCTACACCTCGAACAGCCTGCGGGGGTGCTTCCTCGAGATGCTGGCGAAGCTGCAGCCGTCCGAGGCGCTCGAGACCGAGCTGGACGACTTCGAGGATGACGACGGGAGCGTCAGTCGCCATACCGAGGGCGGAAGCGGTGAGGTCGGGTACTCGTGGCTGAACGGACGGACCTTCGGCGACGCCGATCAGGACGGCCGGTACTGCTTCATCACGCACTCTGACAGCCTCGCCGCCCTGAAGGCCGGCTACCGCTTCGACCGCCACAGCATCGCCCTGGTCGACGTCGACACCGCGCTACTCAAGGACGCCCACGATCGGGTGCTGACCCGATCCATCGCGCACTGGCTCTACGATCTGCGTGACGACGACCGCAACGAGCTCGTCGACGGGATCGAATTCCGCTCACGTCACGGCGACGAGATCCGGATGTGGGCGGTGTTCGAGCGCTCAGACGACGAACAGCGCAGCAGCCACATCGAACCAGTGAGTGAGCCTCAGCGGGTCACCCCAGAGACTGACGAACTCGTGCAGGCGTTCGACCTGCTCGGACTTCGCTGGGTGGAAGACTGACGTCATGGCAGCACGATCGCGATCGGCGCGTCAGGCTTCCAGGGAGAGAACGCCCAGCAGTCGGTGATCCTCAGGGATCTGCGCCAAGAGGGCGGCACGTGCCGCTGCATAGTCGGCTCCGCTTGCCTCAAGCTCGTCCACAGCCGCCAGCCGGATCTGCCCGGTCGCAATCACGCGGCCACCGCGCGGCATCGAGTTGTGCACTTGGATCAGCTCGTAGCCCTCGGGAACCTGCGCCTCGATCAGCTCGCGCGCGGCTTGTGCGTCGTCGGCCTCGGCGGTGAGCTCGGTCACGACTTTCGACTGGACCAGGCCTCGAATGCGCATGCATCAAGGCTACGTCGGGCCGCCGACGCCGCACCGGAACGGAGGCGCCTGCGTCAGCCCGTCGTGAAGGCCTAAATCGCGACGGTTCCCTGGTGTTCGTAGTGGATCACGTCCCCCTCCCACCCCCGAAGCTCGAAGCGTTCGTAGCGCCCAATTGTGACTGGCAGATCGAACTGCCCCGGAGCCCGCCCGTTCAGGAGCGGTATCTCGCGACGCACCTCACGACCATCCGAGTAGTGCAGCACCGCATTGCCCACCTCGAAGGGTTGACCGGGCTGCTCACTGGACATGTCAGCCCGGGATGTTGCGGGGGTCGTTGCCGTGGCTGGAGCGGTCGCCGATCTGGCCGTTGAGATTGTGCACGATGTGCTCGACGCCCCGTCGCGCTGCTTCGTCTCGTCCGGCGGCAATTGCGTCATCGCGGGTGTCGTGTGCTCCACCGATGGTTTCGCCTGTCCCCTCGATACGGTTGTGCCAGGCGCCGTTCTCGTGGAACGTTTCTACGTCTCCTTTGGGCATGTCAGCACCGTACGCCCGCTCATTCTGCGGCGCCAGGTACCGGTCGGTCCCTGGGATGCGCACGGGCACGTCAGGCCACGGAATCGGAGTGGCCGCGATCAGCGAGCGGCCAGTCATCCCCGCCTGACTGTTGCGGAAGCCGATGGCAGCCTGCTTCTGTCGCGTTGCGCGATCAGGAATCGCGCGAAGGGCGGCGAGTTCGGCCCTGGCGCCTTCCAGGGCGCGCTCTAGCGCCACGCGCTCGGCGTCAGCAAGCCGAAGGCCGACCGCGTACAGGACTAAACCATCGTCGGTGAGCCGGTCGAGGCCGACCGGTGGAGGGAGCCGGTCGAGTCCCCCGCCTCCGAAGGTTGCTGGAGCTGGATGGCAGGGTAGCCGCTCGGCACCGTCCAATAGCGGTACAGCGGGATCTACGAAGGCCCGATGCCAGGTCCACTCCGACGCCGCGCGCACCCGGTCCAGCTCGACGTAAAGCCACGCGAAGGTTTCCCGACCGTCGCGGATGCCGGCGTCGATGATCTCGATCGGCCCGTAGCGTCGCGTAGCCATAGTCACTCCCCTCACTACCTAGAAGGGCCGGGCGCGCAGCTGCCACGCTCAACACGCGCCGTCAGCGGCGCGGCGGTATGTGCCTACGTGGGCGGGTGCGCACGGCGTCCTTCCAAACCCATCCCTCGTGCTTCTGCCCGTCCCTGGTGGTGAAGCGGATACGCACCGCATGTTCGTTCCATGCAAGAACCTCGACCTCCGGGCGAACTACCGCTTCGTGGAACCTCACAAAGGCGACCGCAGGTGTAGGAGCCGGCGCCTCGGTGGCCGGGTCGTTCTCGAGGTCGACTTCCTCGTTCGTCAGCCACACCGGCCGCGGGCGGGTGACGATCTGCTCGATCACCCGATCCATCCCCGCGCCGGGATAGCGCCGATTCTGACCCACTCGCCAACCTCCTTCCTTGCGAGCCCATTAGAACATATGTTCGAATCTTGGGGGAGGTTGCGATGAGAGTCTTGCGCGCCGGGGAGAAGGTCTGGTTGGTCGTCGACGACGTCGCCAGCAGGATCCACTTCGTCATCGAATACGGACCTGCGGTCAACCAGGTCACGCACGAGACACTCATGAAGTACCGAGTCGACCACTGGACCCTCAGACGTTCGGAGAGGTGGCCATTGGGCTACTACGACGAACTTCGAGCGGCTACTGGAGCCTGCGAGCTGGCACTTGAAGAGCGAGCCTTCATCTCGCCCGCGACAGCACCAGACGGGTCGATCGTGACTCCGGAGGAGCAGCGCGAGCGTTGGCGAACCGGCCTCGATCCACGCACCGGTGAGCCGCGAGAAGCCGTCTGAGCAGTCGTCTGCTGGAGCGATTGCGGCCACACTGCGAGGCTCACTCGGTCCAGCGCTCTTCGATGTCGCGCCACGGGGTGTTCTCCCCCGGGCCGGGGCGGCGCTTCGCCTCGGGTATCCCCGGGCGGAGCGTGGGCGGCAGAATAAGCCTCTCTGACTCCTCGTGGATCCGGGTGAGGGCCTCCTGATCATCGACCAGTTCCATGATGATCGCGACGGCGAGCATGGCTGCCATAGCGGCCATGTTCGTCGACGGGCCTCGCAGCGCGTGCGAGGGTTCGTGGCGTAGCAGCAGGTCCTCGGCCTCGCCGGCGAAGTAAGAGGTCTGGGTGGTGGAGCGCACATGCACTGCGAGAGACAGGCTGCCATAGGAGTTCTGGAGGAAGCGCTCTTCGTCGAGATCGCGCATCATGTCAGTGAACGATGGCAGCCCCCTCCCCTGCGGAACCGTGATGGCTGCGGCCGTGGCGAGCAGCCCGTCGTCGCTGAACCATTTGCCGACCATCTCGATGTTCTCCTTCTCACCGCGAACCATCGAGACCCGCAGCTTTGAGAGTCCGTCGTTCCGATGGAACGCCCACTGGGCCGTGACCGCGTGCTCCAGCGCCGCTCGCGCGAGCACCATCGCCTCGCGTTCGAACCCTGCGTCGACCAGCAACACATAGGCGCGTGCGTGCCTGATCGTTTGGACGCAGATACCCCAGAGCTGCTTGAACACAACTTCGTCGGCGACTCTGACGACAAAGTCGTCGCGGTCGATGAGCTCGGACGCCTCTCGGATCCAAGCGATCCAGTCGCTCTCGGTCGGTCGAGGTTCAGACGAATCGTTCATTGACGCCTCGGATCATTGGAGTGGGCAGCGATGTGCTGGATGAGTTGTCCCCAAGCTGCGTGAGCCTGATCGACGTCGGGATACCGGCCGAGGTGCCACCGACCCTCCGGCAGACCCTGCAGCTTGTAGTCGACCACGAGTTCAACGTCGTGCTCGCCCTGCCGGGTAACGGGGATGAGACTCGTGATGTGATCGGGGTTGATCCATCGCGCGGGAGGCGGCCCACCCAGCGCAGCGTGGATGAGCGGAGCGTCGGCCGCGGCCGGCGGAAAGGCGATGAGAGCCACGCGCGACAGCGTAGTAGGGCCCTCGTACGCGAAGGGCCAGGGCGGTACGGTCATGCCATGGTTGCGACCACGCTCGTCGACGTCGACGGCCGCCGTCTGCGCCTTACCAACCTGGACAAGGTCCTCTACCCAGAAACCGGGACCACCAAAGGGGACGTCATCCATTACTACGCGAGCATCGCGCCGGCCCTCCTCCCCCACATCGCAGAGCGGCCGGTGACTCGCAAGCGTTGGCCGGACGGCGTAGGCACTGCGGCCGCCCCCGTCGAGGCCTTCTTCGAGAAGGACCTCGGCATGGGCGTTCCCGATTGGGTACTGCGTGAAGCGATCCTCCACTCCGGCGGTGAGAAGCGTTACCCCGTCGTCGCCGATCGCGCGACCGTCGTCTGGCTCGCCCAGAGCGCGGCGCTCGAGCTGCACGTCCCGCAGTGGCGGTTCGACACTGAACGCCGGCCGACGCGGATGGTGCTCGACTTCGACCCGGGCGAAGGAACCGGTCTGGCCGAGTGCGCTCAGGTGGCTCTGTGGGCGAAGGCGATCCTCGACGACATGGGCCTTGCAACCTTCCCTGTGACCTCTGGCAGCAAGGGCATCCACGTCTACGTGCCTCTCGACGGCCGACTGACCTCCGACCAGGTCTCGAACGTCGCGCATGAACTCGCGCGCGCACTCGAGGCGGATCATCCGGAGGAGGTCGTGTCGAAGATGTCGAAGGAGAAGCGGGTCGGGAAAGTGTTCATCGACTGGTCGCAGAACAACGCGAAGAAGACGACCATCTCCCCGTACTCGCTGCGCGGTACCGCCCGGCCCTTCGCGGCCGCACCCCGCAGCTGGGACGAGATCGCTGCGCCTGGACTCGCGCAGCTCGACTTCGCCCAAGTGCTCGATCGCTTTGAAGAAACAGGCGATCTGCTCGCTGACCTCGACCCCTCCCCCGCTGTTCGCCCACCTGAGCCTCTGCGAGCCAAGATCGACCTGGCACTCGCCAAAGCTGCTGAACGCCTCCCAGACGCCGCCGCACTGCCCGGAGGGAGCAGATACGAGCCGAAGCTCGACGGCTGGCGCGCAGCAGCTGTCGTCGACACCGAGCGAGTAACCCTCTGGTCCCGGCAGAAGACGAATCTGACCGAATCGTTTCCTGACGTCGCTGCGGCGATCGCCGAACAGGCCGATGCCGGCGTCGTGCTCGACGGCGAGCTGGTGCGCTGGCGCGAAGGGCGACTCGATTTCGACGCGCTGCAGCGCCGTTTTGCCTCCGGCAAGCAGCGTCGTCGGCAGCTGATCGCTGAGGAGCCGATCGACTTCGTGGTATTCGACGTACTCGCTGCAGGCGGCCGCGATCTGCGCGGCCTGCCCTACGACGAACGTCGCCGCACCCTCGAACAACTCGCGGCCGGGTGGCAACCGCCGCTGAGCATGATCGACGCCACTGCGGACGCGGCTGAGGGCCGGCGGTGGTTCGAGGAGCCGCTCGAGAGCGGAATCGAGGGCGTCGTCGTCAAAGGCGGTGCGCAGCCGTACCGCGGCGGCCAGCGCGACTGGATCAAGGTGAAGCACCGCGACACGATCGAGGTGATCGCAGGTGCCGTGACCGGCACCCTGACCCAGCCCGGCGAGCTGATCCTCGGCCGCTACGAGGACGATGAACTACGGATCATCGGACGCACCGCACCTATCAAAGCGGCGGCCGCGCGGTCACTTGTGCCACTGCTGCGGCCGCCGACCGCGGATCATCCTTGGCCCAAGGTGATCTCCTCCCGCGCCTACGATCGCTTCCAGCCAAAGCGTGAGACTCAGCTGACGCTGATCCAGCCCTTGACGGTCGAGGTATCCGCCGACACGGCGATCGTCAGCGGAACGATCCGCCACGCCGCACGGTTTGTGCGAGCGCGGCCAGAAATGGACCCAACTGACCTCTCGTAGCCCAGCGGTCACGAGCGCGGCAAGACGATAGCAACGCTAGCGTTGCTATCGTTCACTTTCTCAGGAGACTGGCCTACCGGTCGGCAACGAGCCGGGTTCGATTGGGGTCCAGGGCTCTCCCCCGTTGTATTGCTCTTCCAGTTCGGTTGCGCGGTCCAGCAGCGCACGCAACGCAAAGTCGGAGAAGCTGCGGTAGCCCTCGGCGCTGATGGTCGCTCGATACGCTGCCCGTAAACGTGCCTGGTCCTTGGGATACATCCACACGCCGACGCTTGTCTTCTTCACCTCTTCCACGGCGCCGTTCGCGGGTGTTTGCGGCGGAGTTTCCTTGGAGCGACTGGATGATTTTGCAGTGGGAGGCGCGCTCGGGACTATCTGCTCGGCCTGGGTGGTCTCGGGTGCTTCGGGTGCTTCGGCCGGTTCGAAGGGGTGACGCCCAGCGAGCGGAGAAGCCGGCCGTTGGAATGTAGCCATCTCAGTCAACCTCCATGATCTTGTAGAGGACGTCGGTGTATCGCTCCGCCACAGTGTCGGCGTCGTCTCTCTTGAGGTCGCGCAAGCTTACGGACGCTTCCAGCGCCGTCTGAATGAATGTACGGTCGCGGATCTCGCCCGGGAGTACCGGCACATCGAGCTCTTTCAGCACGGGGCTGGTTCTCGTCTCACGGAGCCAATACTCCGAGTTGAGGGTGTTCTTCACTCGACTCATGAGGACGCCCACCACGCCGAGCTTCGAGTTGTAATACTTCCGCACCACTTCGATTGTTGAAAGCAGCTCGCTCACGCCCGCTGCGGAGTATTGGGCCGCCTCGGACACGATGAGCAGCTTTCCCGCGGCAGCAGCAGCGTTGAGAGTCAGCAGACTCAGGTTGGGTCCACAGTCGATCAGGATCAAATCGAAAGCCTCGTCGCCGCCCTTCGCGAATCGGCCCTCGCTCAAGAGTTTGTCGATGGCCTGGTCCAACCGGACCTCTCGGCCGGCGCCCGCGACCACGAGGTCTGCGCTTGCCATCGCGAGCGTTGCGTTGGACGGCGCCACATAGAGGTTCTCGCGGCGCCCTGGCACGATCACGTCTTCGAGGTCTGCACTCCCCCGGCTTATCAGTACGTCTGCCATCGTCAGAGCGTCCGGGCGAAGCGGTTCAGCCGCAGTGAGGGTGATGTTCCCCTGATCGTCCAGATCGATGATCAGCACGCGTAGGCCGCGATCGCAGGCTTCCACTGCAACATTCCACGTCGCGGTCGACTTTCCCGTGCCTCCCTTTTGCATCACGACGGCCACAACTTGGGGGCCGGCCGCGCCGACGCTGGTCAACTTCTTACGAGGACGAGTGCGGGTCTTCCCCTCTCGGGGAGCCTTGGAAAGGGTTGTCGCCATGGGAACTCCAATCGTTCGTATAAACGCTAGCGTTGCTACCGTTGATGATGTTGCAAGCGTTGTGGTGTGTTGCGACAAACACTAGCGTTGCCATCATTAATGGCGTTGTCATACCCGCTAGCGTTTACTGGTAACACCATCGTTGGGTGTAACGTCATCGTTTATTGCTAACGCTACTAACGCTAACGTTACCAGCGTTTAGACATCAACGCTAGCGTTTCAAGCGATCCCAGACATCCCAGCAAAGCTGTGACGCGGCCCAGACGCGTCGACCCGGGAAGCAGTCTCACGCCGGACCGACGATTGCCCGAAGAAGCGCTCCGAGAGTGCTTGCACCGTCCGAGTGGGGAGAGCCCGCGACGTTCAGAACATACGTTTCGTGATCGTTCGCCGTGGCAGGGGGAGTGAACCGAATACTGCTGCGCGCGTTGCGGTCTTCGCTGTCGTCAACGTCGATAGCACTGTTCGGGTCGATCCAGACGACGTCGCCGAACTCGAGTTCGGCGTGGTCTAGTTGCCATCCCCTGGCCGTGAGGAGTTCGTGCACCTGCTGGACCTCGGTATGGAGCTTGCGAACCGCGGCCGGAAATTGGGCGGGGTGCATGCCTTCGCCGAGAAGCACGTCGGTGATGCGACGTCGCTCGTTCGCTCGACGTATTCGCTGCGCCCTTAGCTCGTCGGCGGTCTGCTGGCGGATCTCCCGGATCGTGCTGTCAATGGTTTGTCGCTCCGCGGCAGTCGGCGCCGGCCGCTGTACTTCGACGGAGCTCGCGGGGGAAATGGTGGCGTGCTCGACGGGGGTGGTGCGGATGATCGTGCGGGGCTGTTCGCCGGGGGTGATGACCTGTTTGACCATCCAGATGAAGTAGCGCAGCGGGTCAGCTGCTGCGGAAATGCGCTGCTGTGCGGTGATCTTGTCGCCTGAGTGTCGGGCGTCGACGAGGTCGGCGATCTGCCACCAGGTCCAGGTGTCGAGGTCGACGCCGGCGGCGGTGAGGGCGTGGTCGAGCTGGCCGATGTGGCGCGTGAGGAGCTTTCCTGACTTTCCGAGTCGGGGACCGGCGAGTACGCCGCCGTAGTGGCGGTCCAAATGTGCGACGAGACGCAGTCTGTCGAGGGATCGTCCCTTCTCAGGGACGGGAGTTGACAGATTGTCAGCAAAAACCTTGTTCCTATTGAGCCTGGCGCGCGGAGCGCGCTCCATTCCCCTTGGGGATTGTCTTTTCAGATCTACCGAAGAAGAAGGTTTTGCTGGGATGGAAGCGGTTAGGCCCAAAACGGGATCTAGAGATGCCGGGTTATCCACAGCCTGCAGGGCGGGGAGCGTGAGCGCCATGACGTTCGCGGCCTGCTCCTGGTGGCCGCCGTGCGTCTCGAAGGCCTCGGCTTTCTCCTCCCGGGAGAGGAGGTTGCGGCCGGTGGCGTGGACGTGGACGAATCCGCCGGCTTCGAGGGTGCGGATGGCCAGGCGGACGCTCTCGTCGGACTTGAGCCGGATCGTCCGGCCCTCAGCTGCTTCGGTGTTGGCCAGGACACGGGCGCGGATGGTGGCGTAGGAGAGGGTGACGTGCCGGCCGGTGGCAGGTTCGGCGGCGTAGCGGAGCACGTGCGCGATCGCCAGCAGGGTGGCGTCGGCGACGTGCCAGCGCTGCCGCGCCTTCTCCCGCTCCGGGGTGGGCACCCAGTCCAGGATGGTGTCGAACCAGTGGCCACCGGACCACCAGGCGGGGATCTTGGCCCATTCCTCGGCCGGAACGTGGATCGCCCAGCTGCGCGGAGCGGGAGCGTCCTTCAAGGACGGCGGTTGGAGGATGTCCCGGGCTTCTTGGGCGTGGAGGGCTTCGGCGACCTCGCCGGGGGTGGGCAGCCATGAGCGGTCGCCGGCATCGACCGCGCTACGGCGGCCGCGCACGGGGGCGACGTGTGTTCTCATAGCTTCTGATGACCTCCACGGCCTGAAAATGGGCGCAGCAAAGCTGCCGGTATGTGCTCGGCTCTGTTTTCGGGCGCACCAAAATCGCCGACTGTGACTCGGCGTTCCTTCGATGCGATGTGCCGGACCTCTCGATGCGGGTCCGACCGGTACGGGTGAGGGCGGGCGCCAACGCGCCGGCCGCGGTCTCTGCGCTAGATCAGGTGACCGTCCTCCTCACCGTGAGGAGCTGCGCGCACGCGCCGTCGACCAGGTCGAGCGGGCGTGCAGGATGTGACCCGTCAGCGGCCACGCACAACGTCGTGGCAGGCCGGGACCGGGAAGAAACGGGGGAGAGGGACAGCTGAAGCTCGACGTCGACGAGACCCTCGACGGAGCGCTTTGCGGCCGACACGCCGACACGCAGATCGCGCGCGCACGTGCAAGAACCCGAAATCTGGGTTACGATGCTGCCAACTCCTCTCAGAGGGTACGGAAAAGCCTCCGGGCCGATCCGGATTTATTTGGGAAGAAGCTCAAGCCAAAACTTTGGCGAGTGAGGGACTTGAGCTCCAGAGTGAAAACCTGGGACGGGCCGCCGGAAGGCGGCCCTTTCTCGTTAAGCCGCTGCCGTCGAGGACACCTCCGATGACTCCATCAGTGCGACCGGGACGGCAGGCAAGTGGCCGTGCTCTGCGACGTACTCGCGGATGAACAGCTCGAGGTAGAGCGCCGGCGAGAAGTTTCCTGACTCGGCGGCGGCACTGTCGATGGCTTCTTCGATGAAGGGCGAGAGCAGAAGGTCCGCTCTCCATGCGTCCTTGTTACCTCGGACGAAGTAGTTGCGCTTCTTGCCCGCGTTTCGGCCTGCCATGCGCTCAGTTTGTCGCGTTAATCCCGGGATTAACGGCAGGCTCGCGGGCGTGTTCGCAGAGTCCGCCGAATCGGCCGTCTCGCTAGCTCCGGATTTATGCACGAGCAGCAGACTACCCGGTATAGGGGCATTGTCTGTCCCTATTGGCGTCCCCCGTTAGCGTGTCGTGGACCGCACCCAGTCGACGATGGTCGCGTTGAATCGTGCGGGGGCGAGGTTGTATTCCCAGGCGTGCTCGGCGCCGTCGATCTCGACAAGCGTGACCTGCTGGGGATTGGCGGCCGCGAACTTCCTGCTGAGGCTCACCGGGATCTCGGTGTCGCCGTCAGAGTGGATGACCAGGGTCGGCGTCCCCAGGCGCGGGCCACGGGTCCAGTCGAGCGCGTCAAGGTTGATGCGACCGGGGAGGCCGACGATTCGGCTGCTGAGATGTCCGGAGAGGGCTCCAGCTGCAGCTGAGGCCATGAACGCGGGGAGGTGGGCCTTGTGTGCGCCATGGCGGATGACGGCCCGCCAGTCCGTCGACGGCGCGACCAGGACGAGACCGGCGATCGCGGCGCGGTGCTCGGAGCGCTCGCTCAGGAGCAAGGCGATGCTGGCACCCATCGACCAGCCGAAGAGGATGACGTGCTCGGCGCCGTGCTCGAGCGCGTATGCGATCGCCGCGTCGACGTCGGGCCATTCGGTGGTGCCGAGGCCGGAGGCGCCGTTCATCACGTCTGGGCCCTCCGTGTCACCGCGGAAGGAGACGACGAGCGAGGTCATGCCGAGTTGGTCTGCGGCTGGCACGGTGCGCAGGGCGGTGATTCGGGTCGTGCGTACGCCGTGGATGTGGATTGCCCAGGTGGTGGACGGGGTTCCGTTGGGCTCAATGAGCCAGGCCGGTGCCGTTCCGCCGTCGACGGGGATCAGGATCTCGCGGTCATTGCGCTGGAGGACGGCAGGGGAGCGGAGTACGTGTCCGGTCCAACGCCCTTCGGTGGCCTCTGAGAGGCCCGTACCGTCGATTTCGAGCAGCTGGCGGGTGACGGAGTCGCCTGATGCGTTGAGGCCAACAATGTCGCCCACGAGCGCGTAACCGTCGTCGGTCCAGAGTCCGAAAGTGCCGGGATGCCGCGTCTTGCGGTCCGCGTCGAGGGTGATCGTTTCCGAGGCGAGGTCGATGTCCCGGATCGTCGTGAGTTTCGGCGGCCGCGGCAGCACCACACGTCGGGCGAGGACGACGGCCAGAGCGCCGATGACGATCGCCACGACGACCACCGCTGCGACGACGATGACAGCCCAAATCATGCTGCGGCTCCGTTCGTGATGGTGAGCGAGTGAACCATCGGCTCGCTGGGCGCGTTGGGCAGTGTGCGGGCGACGAAGCGTTCGGCTCCGGACACGAGGATCGTCTCACCTCGGCTGAGGGTGATTTCGGCCATGGTCTCTTGGTCGCGGATGGTGATCACGTGGTCGTAGACCCGGCCAATGGTGTCCGTGGAGGGGACGGATTGCGGCCGTGGGAGCCCGCGGCGGGCAAGCACGCGTCCCAGGAGGAACAGCTTTGCCTGGAGGCGCAGTTCACGCAGGGATCGGGCTGCGGTGAACGAGGCGATGCCGGCGACGATCAGGATGACGCCGACGTAGAAGAACGGGTCGAAGGCCTTGTTGAGCACCTCAATGACCGCGGACGGAGCCATCTGGAAGCGCGCGAACGTCAGGTAAACGATCTCATCGAGGCTGGCGAAGATGACGAGGGCTGCGCCGGCCCGGAAAAACCAGTAGGCGCGAGCGGGTCGGTTCCTAACACCTCGGAGCAGTTCGAACGAGATGGCGGCGATGGTCGCCATGTAGATCGAGGCGTAGAGCCACATCGCGGTCTGGCCTGTGCGGTGGGGGATGAAGTGGTTGTCCGTCGTGCCGCGGTCGGTGATGAAGAGGAACGGGATGGTGAAGGCGATCAAGGCGAGCGCGAGTGGCCACCAGCGCAGTCGCCTGCGTTGTCCGTCTTGAGAGATGGCCGCCTGCGTCACCAGCCAGAACGCGATGGTGCAGAGGAGGTTCTGCGCGAGGTTGATCCAGTTCTCGCCCCCAATCCACCCGTCAACGACGGGCTGGGGGATGACTGTTCCGAGGGTGAGGAGTGCGAGCGTTCCGACGCCTGAGGCGAGCCAGGACAGGCGGCTGCGGGGCTCCCTAATCGCTGAGGGCGTGCGCAGCACGAAGACGAGGGCGAGGATGATTGTCGCAGCAGTTTTCAGTTCGTGCATCAGCCGAAGGTCCGCTCGTCGGAGTCGTTCTTGGGTCGCAGCAGGATCCGCGACAGCAAGAAGGCCAGGTGCTCGGCTTCCCCCTCGAGGACGGCGTCTGAGACGGCATTCGCGCTGGAGCTGGAGGCAATGACCTTGCGGGCGCGGATCTCGGCCGAGGTGGCATCGATCGCCACCCCCGGCGCAGTGGCTCGCGCCGTTTTGCAGCCAGGGTGCTCGAAAAGGATGTGCGCGAGCTCGTGCAAGACGACGTGCATCTGGTACAGCGGCGTGTCGGTCTTGCGGATGAGGATGCGGTGCCGTTCGGCGGTGTCGACCCAGAGGCCGGTGACTGTTGCCCAGCTCTTGTCCCCGATGGGTTCGATCGCGATCGGCTTCCCTAGCCGGTCGACGACGAGGCCGACGATGTCGATGAGGGTGGAGGTGTTGTTGTTGAGTTGGAGGCTGTCGAACTTGCGTTGTGCGTTCTTTGCAATGTCTGCAGGCGTTCGACCATGGGGCGTCCCCGAATTGACGCTCATTTATGGCTCTACTTCTGGTCTGTTGCTGAAATGTCTTTCGCTATCTGGAGGAGTGCGCTGGCGGGAACATTGCCGAGCGCGCGCGCCGAGACGGTCGCGCCCCCGATCTGTTTCAGCGTGGTACGGAGGACGAGCTGTGCCTCGACGTGCTCGGTGACGTCTTCCTGAGCGAAGTTGGTGAGATAGACCCTATCGACGTCGAAGAACGTCGCTATCTCGACCAGCAGCTTCTCGCTTTGGCTCGTCACGGAGGCGGTCTCTTCGATCAGGGAGGCCCAACGCTCGGGAGTGAATTCGACCTCTTGCGACCGCAGGAAGTCCACGAGATCGGAGATGCGGAACTCGTCGCCGTGCGCTGTTGGTGCCTCAGCGAGCAGCCGAAGGCGACGGGCGAGTTCCGAACCGCCGAGACGCAGGGCGCGGTTGCCCACCATCCGCTTCGAGGTGAGGTCCTCGGGCTCAACGCCGAGCACGCGCGCGAGGGCGTCAATGTCGTTGGTGTTGAAAGGAAGCTCGTGGTTGAGCCGCTTCCAGTAATAGTTCTTGCTGAGGCCGGCCTCGGTGAACAGCTGCTGGTGGGTCTTGCCCACTTCCTGGCGGCGGTGCTCGATGTTGGAGACAACGCGCATCGAGAACTCTGTCGACGGCGCGGCGCTCCCTCTGCCCATTCCTGGAGGGTACCGAAATAGGGCCTCACCGGCAGAAAGTCCCTATTCACGTCCAAATGTCCCTAGTTCCTGCTATCTTCGTCCCCGTGAGGGGACATCAGCCGGACCTATTTACGGACATTGAGGGCTTTAGCCTGGCCGTCGATCCTCGTGAGATCGATGCTCCTGAGGAGATTTCTCCTCGCCATCAACAGGTGCACGCGTGGGCTGATGACCCCCGTGTTAGCGCGACAGAGCGCACGAAAATTCTGTCGGAACTACCGAACCTTGACGATCCCCTAAACGGGGAGCGTGCTATGCGCCGCGCGCGCGACGTCTACTCCAAGGCCGTAGTACCCGAACCCGCTGCGCTCGACCGGCGCGCGACGCTCTTGGTCAATCGCGTGCTCGACCCGATTCTCAAGTGCGGAAGCACCTACAAAGGCGTCGACGTTCACGATGTCGCGGCGGCGATCAAAGCCGATCCCACGAGCGTTGAAGACTTCCGCGCCGCGGTCGCCGTGGCCTACGACGTGCTGGCCAAGGTCGACATGATCAGCGAGCTTGTCAGTGGTCGCCCCACCGCGTTGGCATCATGAAGCCTGAGGCCTTCCGGGCGGCCGTCGCCGCGTTGGGGGAGAACCCGACTGCGTTCTTGAACTCTGCCCAGCTGAGCGACTTCCTCGACCAAATCCGACGACACCTGATCCCTAACGCGATCAACGTCGCCCAGAAGCTCGGCCACCCCTACCAGGCTGGCGACGAGGACGATCTCGTCAATCTGATCCTCGTCTCCTTCGCGACAAGCCCCGAACAATGCCAGGCGGTCGTCGAGAACGCCGCATCCCCATTCGCTTACGCCGCCACACTGGTTAGCGAATGGATCGGCATCGAGACCGGGCGGGCGCGATTCCGCCAACGCACGGGGGTCGACCGCGAGATTCACCCCACAGGACGGATCTACCACCGCGCCCAGTTCGACTGGCTGGAAAACCCTGAGCTGCGCATCCCGCACTCCACCTTCCCGGACCCGGCTTCATACGGCACGCGCGTGGGCGCGACCATCGACGAAGCCATTGATCTGACCGTCGCGACCCTCGAACCGCGCACACCCGCCAAGCTGGCCAAGCACTTGCCCGACGTCGTGGGCTGGATGGCGGACAACCCGTCGACGCGACAAGGTCACGAGGGCGAGCGCATCGCAGAGGCGGCAGAGCTGTTCTCACCGGTCAGCACTGTTGAGCTCCGCGCCGTGGCGAACATCAGCTGGGGCGGCCGACCGCACCCGCAGGAGACCTCCTTGCTGTACGCGTTCCTGACGGACCGGAACTTCAACCCACGTAAATCCGAGACCCACCTCAGCGCCCTTCGCGTCTTCCAGGGTCGGGTACGTCAAGAGTCCGTTCTGGCCGGCGTTGCCGACCTCGCTCTCTGACGCTCACCGAAGCTCACTGCGCGCTCGGCCCATCTAGGTAGTGAAGGCCGGATGAACCCGCTCCGGCCCTGACCGCCGCCACTTTCAGCCGGCAGGAGAGGACCAGCGCAGATGCACCAGCACCCGAAACGACGGGGCACACCCGCACGGTGGACCGGAATACCAGGACGAAGCTCCGGGTCGACCGCGGGCCACCGCGGCAAGATGAAGCCCAAGTACAAGGCCAAGGTCGCTGCAGCTTTCGTCGCCATGTCTCTGGCGGTGGGCGTTGTGGGGACAACGGTGGAGCTTGGCACATCACCGTCGAAGGCAGAAGCAGCGCAGACGGGTGCCGGTTACTCGGGGATCACCCCCGACGGCGGCTACCTGGGCAACTACGTCGTCCCGGACAGCTCTCGCGCCTACTGCATGGATTCCTCGGCCGACTGGCCCAGCGGAGCCACCGGTGGCGCCTCTCTGGTCGGCGCGCTGACCACCGAGATGGGTGACGCCCTCGACAGCTCCGTGCTGCAGCGGCTCAACTACGCGCTCACCAGGTGGGGCCAGACCGCCGACGCCACGCAGGCGGCCGCGGTGAACGCCTACGTCTACGCGTACACGTCCACCTGGGCCCACTACAACGGTCAGGGCTACAACACCGGCGTCCACTACATCGACGGCAACCAGACGGTGCTCGGCGCGTTCAACTACATCTGGGACCAGACGGAGACCCAGTACAACCAGCCCCAGAACGCCCCGGCCCTCACCGGATCGATGAGCTTCAGCGTCGACAACAACAACTACTCAGGCTCGCTGCGCGTGGTGAACCTCCCCGCCGGCGCCACCGTCAACCTGCAGCTGACCAACGGCATCTTCACGGATTCCGGGAGCAGCGCCAAGAACGGTGTCGGCAACGGCACCTATCCCGTGAAGGGCGTCCCGACCGACGGCACCCCGTTCTACAAGATCAGCGCCACCGGCAATGTCAACGCCCCCGCCGGGTGGACCTACGACGGCAACGTCACGATCTACTACACCGGTGGCCAGCAGCGCGTCATCAAGGCCGGCACGACGACTCAGCAGCGCGCCAACTACACCATCAGCGCCAGCGACCCGGTCGAGCGCTCGACACTGTTCTCTCCCGTCGTCACGACCTCCGTACAGAGCCGGTTCGTCGACGAGGGAAGCAGCTTCACCGACACGCTGCAGGCCGACGTCGCCGCCGGATCGCAGCCTTGGCGGCAGACGACGTCGGGGCGCTACATCCCCGTCGTCGCCAAGGGCACACTCTACGGTCCGTTCGCCGACCAGCCCACGCCGTCCGCGACCGTCCCGGCCGGGGCACCCGTGGCCGGCACCGCGACGGTGACCCTCAACGGTCCGGGCGCGTACACGGCGCCCTCCGTGCTCGCCACCAACCACGCACCCGGTTTCTACCAGTGGGTCTGGGACATCGACGCAACCGACTCCTCCGTCGGAGCCCAGCTGTTCATGCCGGACGGATACCAGTGGGCCGATCAGTTCGGCCTGCAAGCGGAAGCGCACGTCGTCGCCGCCAAGCTCTCCGGCGTCTCCAAGGCATCGGCGGACGAGGTCGGGTTCGGGCACGAGGCCTCGGACACGCTGACCGTCTCGCTCGACCAGGGACCCTGGCCGACCATCGGCGGCGCACCCATCCCGGCCCACTTCCAGAACAAGACGTACTGGGTGGAAGGCGACACCGCTCCCACTCCCGGTGACAGCATCCCGGCCGACGCGAAGCTGTTCCACACGACCGACGTCACGGTGACCGCTCCCGGTGACTACAGCTCCGACGAGATCACCGCTCCGCCGACGTCTGCCGGCTACCTGGTCAACGTGTGGTCGATCATTCAGGACGGTCCTGGAGCCGGGTACTTCGCGGACTGGACCGACGGATGGGCGACTCAGGGTGAGGTCACCAAGGTCTCCCCGCCCACGGTGTCCACGGAGGCGATCGCCTCGGTCGCGCTCGGCGACGAGACGAACGACACCGCCATCGTCGACGGCCAGATCCCCGCACCCTACTGCGGCACCAACCAGCCCGCTGACGGTGCAACGAGCTGCCCGAACACGGTCACCTTCGCCGCGTACCTGCAGCACGACCTTGGCGACCAGCCGGTGTGCGAGGCGGACAACGAGGTGTTCAACACCGGATACGTTCCTGAGTCCAACCAGCCCGTTGCTCCCAACGCTGCAGCCGCCGGAACACCGACGCCGACACCGACTCCCGACGCGCCGATCGAGCGCGACCCGGCGTACTTCTACAACAAGCCGGTCCCCGTCGATCAAGCGGGCCGGTTCCCATCCGCCGACGTGATCTTCAAGAAGGTCGGCGTCTACTACTGGGTGGCCACGTTCCGGGCAGGTGACGGCACCGTCATCAACACGGGGGAGTGCGGCGACCAGAAGGAGAAGACCGTTGTCGCGGAGGACGACGTGGTGACCAAGGCCACGCCGCTGCTCAGCATCGGCCAGAAGGGCCATGACACTGCGGTGGTGACGGGCGTGATCCCGAAGGACGCCACCATCGAGTTCGCCGTCTACAAGCAGCAGGGCTCCACCCCGGTTTGCGCGGCCGCGAACGAAGTCAAGGTCGGCAAGCCTCAACCGCTGCCTGCCACCGGCGAGTACACCTCCGACGACTACACGTTCACCGACGCGGGCACCTACTTCTGGGTAGAGATCGTGCGCAACGCTCGCGGGGAAATCACCCACCAGGGCAAGTGCGGCGCCGACGGGGAAACCACGACCGTCACCGCCCTCGCCAAGACCGGCTCAGACGAAGCCGGAGCCGTATGGATCGGCAGCGCCTTCGGCGGCATCCTCCTGGCTGCCGGGATCGTCCTCTTCGCGGTCACTCGACGCACCAAGCGCACGACCACGAAGTAACCAGACCGGGGCGCGGGTACCCCTCACACACGGCCCGCGCCCCCCCTATCCGCTCTTCCTCTCCGAGCAAAGGACCTAGCATGACCCTCACCATCCCGGACAGCTTCACCACCGTTGACGCCCTCGCAGCCACAGGAGGACCTGGCAGCGGCACTCGAGGCGAGCAGAGCTTTGCTGAAGTCGCCGAGATGATTCGCAAGCGCGAAATCACCGACTGGAAGCACGAGGCGCTGATCGCATTGGCCCGGGCCGGCGCGAGCGACGTCCACATGGTCATTGACAGCGCAACGAAGGCGTTGCGGATCTACACCAAGTTCGAGCGCGAGCGGCACGACCTGATCGAATACAGCGCGGCCGATGGGGAAGCGCGAACCATCTTCAACGCGATCAAGGCGCACGCCAGCCTTGGCAGCCAGCACAAGGCGTCGGAGCCCGTGGACGGACGCATCCTGCTTCCGGTCAACGGCTACAACTACCGAGCCCGAGCGGTCCGCTTCCTCCTGGTCGACGAGGGCGAGAAGGTCATCCTGCGTCTGCCCCAGGTGGGCAGCGTGCGGCCGCTCGACGAGTTCGGTATGACCGCCGAGAACTCCGCAGCGCTTGGTCGGATGCTCGCCCGCCGCAGCGGAATCGTCTTCGCGGCAGGGCCGACGAATGAGGGCAAGTCCTCGCTCTTGCGCGCAATCGTGATGGAGGTCCGCAGCCAGTTCGGCACCATCATGT